>DAHVPA010000380.1 GCA_027318525.1 Candidatus Cloacimonadota bacterium
GATTGATGATTTTAATAATCCATCTAAAGAAAAAAAGAAATCTTTTAAATTGGATTTTACTGGAATAAATCATCCACAATCGAAAGAAGAGTTTAAATATTTCTGGCATAACGTCTTTATAAAAAGGTTCTTGGATCAAATGATCACGGTTTTGACGGATCAAATTCCCATACTTCATTAATTACCATGTGATTAAAATTAATTCCTCCAATTATATAAGCTTTATTATCAATGACGAATGCAGACGAGCCATATCTTCTATGATCATTACCCAAAGAAAAGTCAGCGGAACTAAAGCTGACCGGATTGTATTGCCAGGGGTAAAGCGCAAAGACGGCAAGGCTGTAACCTTTCCAGGTCTGTGTGCCCAGATAGCTGACATTTTCTGCAGGATAATAAGCATCGGTCGTCCAGACTGCCGGATTTCTGACTGTATTATCGGCTGCTGGAACGGAAATGGGCTGCGGTGTGCGCACATAATCCAGACTGAAGTTTGAGCGGATTGAGCTGTCTCTGCCGAAGCTGACTTCAGCGGACACCACGGTTTCACCCATGGGCAGCAGCACAGTTACGGGAAGGTAGGGCAAAGCCGGATTACCCGGTTTCATGATAAGCGGAAGCCTGGCATCAGCACCCTGACGGGTTCCCTGCCATTGTGGAACCTGCACCTGCAGGTTAAGGCTGGCTGCCAGAACCAAGGGCAGCAGCAGTAAAATGATGAGCAAAGGTTGTTTCATAGGGTCATTTATTCCTTATAACAAATTATCCTGATTTGATTTAGTTAGGGCGTCTACAGTATGTTTGACGTCTTCACTGCGGTCTTTGGCGGTGATTAGAATGGCATCTTCCGTTTCTATCACCACGAGGTTATCCACCCCGATCAAGCTGATGAATTTATGGGTCTGGACATAGTTGCCTTTGGCATCCAGTGCGAAATTCTGCTGCGGCAGGTGGTTGCCATTTTCATCTGCGGGACTGATATCAGCCAGCGCTTTCCAACTGCCGACATCGCTCCAACCATAATCAACAGGGATAACTGCTCTTTTTTCAGCCGGTTCCATAATCCCGATATCAATCGGCAGTTTGGGCATGCGGGAGTAGATATCCACCAGATTGGCTCCCAAGCCCTGGTGCTTCCAGTTAAAGCGGATTTCTTCCAGCAGTGAGGTCAATTGGGGCAGATATTCTTCAAAAGCGGAGTAGATTGTGCTGAAT
>DAHVPA010000381.1 GCA_027318525.1 Candidatus Cloacimonadota bacterium
AAGCCAAGGATCAACCTGAGGTCTGTAACAATCTCGATGAGGCGATGGTTGCCTGCTTGCGAGCCAAAAAACTGATTGAAAAAATACTCACTTACAGCCGCCAGACCGAACGCAATGTCCAGCCTATCAATCTCGCAGCTTCTGTGGGCGAGACCCTTGACCTTCTATCACACACAATTCCTGCTTCAATTACAATTAAGAGGGATTTACGAACCGATGCCCATATCCTGGCTGACCCTGTCGAAATGCAACAAGTGGTTATGAATATTGTCACCAATTCCTATCAGGCTATGCGATATGACGGTGGCACCATCCAGATCAGTCTGCATGAAATGTCAGGCGGAGAAGTCCTGGCTGCCCTTCCTGAAGCTGACGCTGCTCTGGATTATGTCTGTCTGACAGTAGTCGATAATGGCACAGGAATTTCGCAGGATATTCTGGACCGAATTTTTGACCCCTATTTCAGCACCAAAGCTGCCGGCGAAGGAACAGGACTGGGGCTTTCCATCGTTCACGGAATTGTTACAGGCACCGATGGTTACATCAAAATTGACAGCATGGTCGGACAAGGAACCACATTCCGAGTATTTATGCCGACGACCACTCTGCGCATTATTGAGAAGCCCGTTCCGGAAAAGAAAGCTGTTTTTATCCCGGCGAGACTCTATTTTGTCGATGATGAAGTCCCTCTCACCAATCTGTTTCAGGAATCCCTCACCGAAGCGGGTTATACCGTAAAAGCTTTCAATGACGGCAGGGAAGTCCTCCAAGCCTATACTGAAAATCCTGCTGACTGTGATATGCTGATTGCCGATATTGCCATGCCCGAAATCAATGGCATCCAGCTTGCCGCCAAAATCCGTAAAATCAATCCCAACCTGCCAATAATCCTCTATTCCGGTTTCAGCGATACCACCATTCAAAAAAACTGCCGGGAACTAGGTATCAACCGCCTGCTGGTCAAACCTGTCCTACCTGAAACTCTGAATCATATTATCCGGGAAATACTGGCAGAGCAAAAACCTTCCATTCGGCTGCCTCTGTAGTGTTGGTTCCTGATTTTACATGATTAGGATTTTCTAGTTATATATATTCTGATTAGGTTCGCTATTGAAAAAAACAGGTTATTTACGCTTAGTTAATCAGCTTCGTTCTATCTGATCCTGTGCTTTTAGGACTTCCAGCATACTCTCAAAGATATAACCCACATGGA
>DAHVPA010000382.1 GCA_027318525.1 Candidatus Cloacimonadota bacterium
CTATAGACACTATACTTCTTTCCGTTTCTTCTCCCATTCTCCATACCTCCAAAGGCAGTGGCATTTGGCTTGCCGCTGCCTTACCAAAAACTATTTATTTTCTCTCTCTCTCTCTTATATGCTTCATACACATAAATCGCAATCTGCACTTGAATATCTCATGACCTATGGCTGGGCTATTTTAATCATAGTAATAGTAGCTGTAATCCTCTATTCAATGGGTATCTTCAACCCAGCATCAAGCATATCAGCAACAGTAACAGGATTCTCAAGCACTCCAGTATCATCAGCAATCTTTACAGATAATGGAGGTTTATCCTTATCAGTGCAAAATTCAGTAGGTTATCCAATAGAAATAACAAATATAACGGCAACTACAACAACAGGGGGAAAAGTAACAATCCAGCCAAATATAACCCTATTACCTGGAAACTCACAGGTTTTAGTCTTATCCAAAGTGTTTACAGCAGCAAATCAGGGTTCTCACATATCAACAGCAGTTACAATAACCTATAAGGAAATAAGCCAGCCATTGCCAGGTCCATACATATCAACAGGCAGTATAACAGGCTCTACACCTACAGTAATATACCCAGCAAATTACACTTTTGCAGCAGTCTCAAAGCTTACAATTACAAATACTCAGTACTCAGCTACTCCAAGCCCATTCCAGCAGATGGTAAACATAACATCGGCAGACAACGGCTGGCAGCTTATATCAACAGGTAATTTCGGTCAGAATGTAGAGTTCTTCTACAGTAATGGAACAGTTATACCTTCATGGCTGGAAAGTTATTCTTCTTCAAATGCAACCTGGTGGCTTAAGTTAGGCAGTATACCAGCAGGCTCGTCAGAAACAGTCTATGTAGGTTTTGCTCCGGCATCAACAAATCTATTTAACACAGTAAATGACGGTGAAGCTCCGCAGATACCATGCGGTTCAACTCCAACATCAAGCTGTTCAACTTATGCGGAATACGATAATGGTGCAAATGTGTTCAACAATTACTGGAACTTTGCTGGGACTTCTATGCCTTCTGGATTTACATTCACTTCTGGTATTGAGCTTACTGTTAATAATGGTCTCACTATCAATTCTACTGCTTTTGATCAATATGGTTATTATTCTGCGACATCCTATTCAACGAACATAATTGTAGAAGAAAATCTTGAATTTACCAAACT
>DAHVPA010000383.1 GCA_027318525.1 Candidatus Cloacimonadota bacterium
CTGGACGTATTATGAGCCTCTGGGTACCTATGGCAACTCAGATGAGATGTATCCCGGCAAGGTCAGGTCTTATGGTGTTGGCATGGGATACCAGCGCTTCCATTGGAAAAAAGCCTTCACCACTGTGGAAGCTACTCCCTTTATCCAAGAATACTATGATGAGGATGACAAGGAAATCCGGAAGAGCTTCCAGCTTTACCTGCAGTTCATCCTGGGCTATCAGTTTGAATTTATGAAGAAACGGCTATTTGTGGAGCCGGCTTACGCCCTCAAATACTGGCCTGTCAATACCAATATGCCGGCAGTTTTTGAAGCTGTAGAAGAGGGCACACCCGATTATATCTTTGAACCGAGCTGTAACTTTGGCTATAGGTTTTAGCCCGGAACAAAGATAAAGGAGCAAAGAATGAGAAAACACAGCTATATTACGATGGGACTGGGAATCTTCCTGGTTATCTTTGGCTGCTTCATGTTCTTTAACAAGAATTCCGTGGTCAGTCCGTCCGGATTAATCGGGCTTGTCCTGATTTATCTGGGCTGGAAACAGAGTAAACGGGCGATGATTATTTTCGGGCACAGCTGCATCGTAATGGGTGCTTATCTGATTACCTGGGGATTATATCTGCTGCCTGTCAGCTCGCCCACCTTCACGGGCATCATCTTCAGACCTTTGTTCTGGGGCATATTCTGTCTGTTTGGCGGGATTTGCGCTTTATACCATTCCTTTTGTACCTGCGTAATGAACTGCAGGTCAGGAAAGTAACTGCTATAATTACAAGATAAAAAGAATACAGATAATAAGGAGGCGAAATGAAGTTATTCGCCGATAATATACCAATATACCTGCAGCTGAAAGCAGAAGTGGAAGAAGCTATCCTCAATTCCAGTCTGCGGGCTGAGGAAGCTTTGCAGTCCATCCGTGCCATGGCTGCCAGGTATCAGATTAATCCGCTCACAGTTTCCAAAGCCGTGCAGGAACTGGAAGACGAAGGCATTATCTATAAGAAACGGGGCATCGGTTTTTACGTGACGTCCGAAGCTTACGATATACTAAGGAGCAAGTATATGCAGACCTATCTGGAAGCAGAAGTCAAAAGCTTTATCAGGAAAGCCAGGCAACTCAGCCTTTCCCTCTCCGAAGTGGTAAAACTGGTGGAAGAAAACTACCGCAAGGCTGCTG
>DAHVPA010000384.1 GCA_027318525.1 Candidatus Cloacimonadota bacterium
CTTACCTACCAAGTTGTGGACGGACATGATATAGTTCTGAGCTGGGAACGCCCCATTCATTTTTCCAGAGATTTGCTGGGCTATAGAGTATTCAGAGGCGGACTTGCCATATCTGTGATCAACAATCCGGCTACAACCACTTTTACAGATACCTGGCTCAACCCTGGCGAATATCAGTATTGGGTAACTTCAGTCTTTACCAATCCCGTTTCCCAATCCGGTCCTTCCAACGTTGTAACAGTGAATCTCACATCAACCCAAGACAACGTGGCACCTGTGATAGAAGCCGTTCAAGTCTATCCCAATCCCTTCAGCCAGACTGCCACAATTTATGTAAACAGCAAAGCTAATTCCGCTTTTGAACTAAATGTCTTTAATGTGAAAGGTCAGTTGGTCCTAAGCAGAAATACGCAAACCAACAGCCAAGGTTCACTTAATTTTACCCTCGAACGTAATGAACTGCTAACCCCCGGACTGTATTTTATCAAGGTGAACACTGCAGTCCAAACCCATACCAGCAAGGTTCTGTTGCTGAATCGTTAGCTAATACAAACAGATAAAATATGTAAAACAGGGAAAGAAGGCACGGATAATTTCCGCTGCCTTCTTTTTTTGTTGTAAGAACTCAGCGGAATCAGATTAATTGTTATGAAAAAAGAAGTAACTCAATCCAGGAGAAAAGCTTTCCAAGGTTTCTTCCTGCTTTTATCCATTTTCTTATTTGCCTGTTTGATTTCAGGTAAATGCAACTCAGTCCATGCTTTCTGCCCCTATGCAGTTATCTGTTTCGGAGTGTTGCGTCTGAGTTACTTTCCAAACATGGTCTTTCTCTTTACAGGTGCAATCATACTCGGAATACTAATAAGCATCTTGACCATGTTCATCGGGAGGAAGTTCTGTGGCTATGTCTGTCCTTTGGGCACTGTGCAGGAATATCTATTCAGGCTCAGAAGCAAGAAATACCGTCTGCTCAAGCATCTGCCCTTCTTTTACGAAAAGAAATGCAACAAGATTAAGTATTTCATTCTGATAGCTACCATTATGCTCGTGGCAATAGGGAAAAGTCCGGCTTTTATGAATTTCTGTCCCAACTTTGTCATAAGCCGTCTGCCCTATCTGATTATACCGGGAATAATCATCTGGTTATTCATTTTGGTGGGTGGATTGCTGAC
>DAHVPA010000385.1 GCA_027318525.1 Candidatus Cloacimonadota bacterium
CAGGGCTTGCCGGAAGTGCAATTGCTGGATTTACGCGAGGAAGAGGACACCGATTTACTCTCCGAAACCCTGCGTAATGCCATCCAGGACTGCCTGGACCGCAAGGAGCAGGTAATCCTTTTGCAGAACAGGCGCGGCTTTGCCTCCTTTGTCCAGTGCAAGCATTGCGGAGCTTTGCAGCAGTGCCCCAATTGCGAAATAAGCTTATACTACCATCACGACCGGGATGAAATGCTCTGTCATTATTGCGGATACCGCCATCCCATTCCGCGCAAGTGCCCTTCCTGCGAAAGCTATACCTTTGCCTTTGGAGCTCCCGGCACCCAGAAGGTGGAGCAGTTGCTTAAGGTGTATTTCCCCACAGCCCGGGTTTTGCGCCTGGATTCGGATTCCTCCCACCGCAAGGATGCCTACAGCTATATGTATGACAAGATGCATAACAAAGAAATAGATATCTTGCTGGGCACCCAGATGATTTCCAAAGGGCTGGACTTCCCGGAGGTGACGCTGGTAGGAGTGGTGCTGGCTGATATTTCCTTAAACGTTCCGGATTTCCGTGCCGCAGAGCGCACCTTTAACCTGCTGACCCAGGTGGCGGGACGTTCCGGACGCGGCTCCCAGCCAGGCAAGGTCATTATCCAGACCTGGAATCCAGAGCATTATGCCATCCGTTATGCCACCAGGCAGGATTACAGCGATTTTGCCAAAGAAGAGCTGGAATACCGCAGGCGGCTTTACTACCCGCCTTTCTACAGGCTTGGGCGTTTTGTCTTTACGGCAGAGGATGAAAAGAAACTCAAGTCTGCCCTCAATGCCTATCACCACAGCCTGGAAAAACTCAAGCTTAAATACCCCGACCCGGCTCTGATTTTGCTGGGACCTGCCCCGGCACCCTTGAGTAAGATCAATAAATCCTACCGCTGGCACCTGATTGTCAAGGCAGTGGACGCCCAGACCCTTTCGCGTGCTGTTGGAGAAATAGACTCTTTACTAAAGCTGCCCTCTGCCATTTCAGTCTCCATTGATATCGATCCTGTATCACTGATGTAGTCTCTCTAATTTTTTTACGATTTATTGGCATGTATGCTGCACTAAATATAAACATACTACGGATTTTATTGTTTCAGAAGATAATGTGATTCTGTCTTTTTTATATAATTATCA
>DAHVPA010000386.1 GCA_027318525.1 Candidatus Cloacimonadota bacterium
CAGGATAGCGGGGGCGGCTTGATCTGGGCAAGGTATATTGCTTCCACAGATGGTGATGTCAAGGGAACGGGTGTGGTTTCTGATTCTTGGGGAAATATCATTGTGGCTGGTTCTTTTAACGGCAGCATTACAGTCGGCACCACAACCCTTGTCAGCAGTGGTTTGGCAGATATATTTGTGGCGGGTCTTGATGTTTATGGCAACTGGATCTGGGCTGTCAAAGCAGGCGGAACAGGCAATGATATCGCCAATGACATTGCAATAGATGAAACCGGCATGCTTTACGTGACCGGATACTACACAACCTCGGCTGCTTTTGGTAGCTATAACCTTTCCGGGGGCGGGCAAAGGGCATATCTTGCTGCTTTGAGTACTTCGTATACATGGGCTTGGGCAATGTCTGTAACGGGGACAGGTAGCTCAGAAGGAAAAGGTCTTGCTGTAACTTATGGCAGGGACGTCTACGTCACAGGATATTTTCAGAACACCCTTACATTTGACACCCAGTTAACTGCGAATACAACGGCTAATGTCTTTGTGGCAATGGCTTCCGGAGCTACTGCCCAATGGTGGTGGGGACGTTCCGCCACCAATACTTCCGGATCAGCAAGAGGGTATGAAATCGCTGTGAATAACTATGGCAATTGCATTGTGACAGGTAGGATTACAGGGACTGTCTCCTTTGGGACAACATCTTTAACTTCCTATGGCGGTCTGGATGCATTTGCCGCCAAGATGAATTCCGAGGGAACCTGGCTTTGGGCAACTAAGGCAGGGGGACCAGCCGAAGACGATGGTTTTGATATTGTCACGGATATTTACGGCAACGCATATATATCCGGCATGTATACCATCAGTTGCAGTTTTGGTTCCTTAACCTTAAGCGGGGGCGGCAGCAATGGCTATGTTGCCAAACTTGACCCTAATGGCAATTGGCTCAATGCCAGAAGGATATGCTCATCCGGAGGGGTGTCTTGCAACTCCTTATACCTGAATCAGGATGGCTCACTTTTCCTGACCGGAAAGTTCTCCGGCACCAATCTCATCGGTTCCACTTCCCTCACCAGTTACGGCTATGCCGATATCTTTATCGCCAGGATGAATCTGTCCCAAATCAATATAGTCATGCCCTCAGGCGGTGGGTTCATGCCGG
>DAHVPA010000387.1 GCA_027318525.1 Candidatus Cloacimonadota bacterium
CTATGCCAGCAACACCTACACCTATACCATCACCAAAGCCGGTTATTCCCCTGCCATGGGTTCCATAACAGTCGGAACAACCGCGTATAATATGGGCACCATCACTCTGAACGAGATGGCTTATCCTCCTTCAGGCGTGCAGGCTCTCGAAGCTGCTCCCAATGTAAACATCACCTGGACTGCTCCGGACCCCAACGCAGTCAATATTACAGAGAGCTTTGAAGGCGACACCTTCCCGCCGACCGATTGGACTCAGACCATTCTCAATACAGATCCTCCCAACACCTATGGCGTGGGCGGAACCTGGACCCGTGTGGGTGCAGTTGCCCTCACACCCGCAATCAATCCTCAGGACGGTTCATGGCAGTGCATGATGTGGTGGTCTTACAGCCATCAGGATGAATGGTTGATGACACCGCAGTTCACCTGCCCGCCCAATGCTTCCCTTACTTTCAAGGGTTACATCTTCCTCGGCTCAACCAATAACGACCACTATTACGTGAAAGTCTCCACAGACGGTGGAACAAACTGGACCGTGATTTGGGACGCTGTGGCTGTAGGCGGCGGAGCTTACAGTGATTACACTGTTCCGTTCAATGTATCCCTGTCTGCCTATGCCGGACAGCAGATTAAGCTTGCCTGGCACGCTGATGATCCACCCAGTGCTGATGGTATGTGGAACGTTGCTGCTTTTGATCAAGTATCAATCGGCAGCCCCACCCGCACCATCACCTTTGCTGCAGAAGAAATGGAAATCCGCTCTGCCGGACCAGCCGCTACCTTCCACAGCACCAACACCACCGGTATGGAATTCACCTCCAAAGCCCAGGCTCTGGGTCTTGTGAATGAAGTTCCCGTTATCACCCACAATGACAGAAACGACCGCACCCTGCTTGGCTACAAGGTATGGCGTCTGCTGGAAGGACAGGAAGAAAATGAACCTGCCTGGACCCTTCTGACAACCAACACCATTTCCGCCACAGCTTATCAGGATATGGGCTGGGCTTCTGTTCCCGACGGCATGTATAAATGGGCTGTCAAAGCTGTTTACACCAACAACGTGATGTCCACAGCTGCTCTTTCCCAAGCCATCCAGAAGCTGACCCAGATCGGCACCATCGCCGGTATCGTTCGCAATCCGAG
>DAHVPA010000388.1 GCA_027318525.1 Candidatus Cloacimonadota bacterium
TTGGCTTTGCCTGAAGCCAAAGCTATGTAGCCGGAAATAATGGTGATGATATTATTAAAGTCATGAGCAATTCCACCAGCCAGAGTTCCGATGGATTCCATTTTCTGAGCCTGACGCAGCATAATTTCTGTCTTGCGGCGCTCTTCCATTTCTGAGCGCAATTGCTGGTTTTGCTCAAAAAACCGTTTAATCAGTTTGGCAATCTCACCGAACTCGTTATTGGTCTTGACAATGGGTGCTATCAGCTCGGGATTGCCGAACTTCAAGCTATCGGAAATCATTTTCAATGGAGTGCGAATCCAGATTACCAGCAGGGCAAATTGCAGGACAAGAAAGACAAGGGTGAAAGCCAGGATACCCAGCAGCATTTGTTTGCCGAGGGATTGCCATTGCTCGATATAAGGATTGTTGCTGCTGAAACGCAACCAGGCAACCGGGTAGTTGTTCCAACCCGGCAGCGGTATGGTCAGATTTACATTAAAGAGGGGTTTGTCCTGATTGGGAGATGGCTCTTTGAGATAAAAGCGGACATTGTAATCAAGAGTCTGGGAAAAATCTTCCAGATATGATTCGCTCCACATTCTGCCTATAACAAAGAAACCATGGGATGCTTCGGGGAGCAATGAATCGGCAACGGGACCAATAGCGGAAACGCTGAGTTGGACGAATTGCTTTTTCCAGGGCTGAGTGAAATACACATGCCTATTCTGATGGAAAGTGGAAAAAGCAGCGTATGGGAGGCGGAATCCCTGCAGGTTGGATTTACCGGCAGCATGGGTGGAATAGAGGACAGTGCCAGTAGTATCATACACCTGCACCAAGTCGAGTCCATGATTGGCAAGCAATCTGGGGAGATAGACATCCACCCAGTTCTTGGAGTGATTTTTAGTAAAGAGCAAGAGCGCCTCATCCGATGAGTTTTCACTGGATAGGCGCATAATCTCATTGCGTTTGATATCAATGAAAGCATTTAATATCTGCCTGCGCTGCAAGGCATCAGCCTGGCTATAAAGCTTGCCTTCTTCCTTTTTAATCAGGAAGAATAAGTAGATAAATACTCCCAAAGATAAGCATACGATTAGAAATAGACCTACTAACCGTTGGGTTATCTTCATGGGTAACTAAGGTGTGATTTTT
>DAHVPA010000389.1 GCA_027318525.1 Candidatus Cloacimonadota bacterium
TTGTATAGCTTCCCGACCAGAGGCAACTGCACTATTTCTTTGCCTGCTTGAGCTTCTTCACTTCCAACAGGGGAATATTCAGTTCTTCCGTGCCGGGGACGGCAAAAAGTCCGTCTTTGATGATATAGGCAAGGCTGCCGTCCTTGCGGATGGCAGTGATGGAGCCAAGCATGTCATAAGGCAGGGTGATGTCAGTATGCACCTGGGTGTATGCCTGCATGAAGTCCTTTTTGCGCAGGGCGGTCTTTTCGTTTTCGACCCCGATGAGCTTTTTACCATCAAAGAAATTGAAGTGGTCAATGTCCTCTTCCCTGCTGTAGCAGGTATCACCGATGGCGAAATGGGGTCCCATCTTTTCAATGATGAGGATGGGCAAAAGCCCCAGGATGTCATATTTGAGCGCAGTCTTGTAGGCAAGGGTGTTGGTGCCGATGGCGAATTCTCCGATGGGCAAGCTCTTGTGCGGCATCAGGAGATTGTCCTCGATGTATTTACGGTTTTCCTGTGCGCTCTTGAAATTGGTGCAGCTATAGTTGCTGACCATGCCATCCTTAAAGGTAAGCATCAGGTTTTTGAAGCGGAGGTTGCGCAGGTAGATGTCCTTGACATGCAGGACGCCGTTGGTGCCTTTCAAAAGCGGTGAGGTAAAAACTTCGCCCACAGGGATGTTCACATCCGCCACGCAGTTTTCAAAGTTGGTCTCCTTACTCGGGTTCTTGATCTGGTGCAGGTGGACGCGGATATCGGTTTTGTTGGCACCTTTGCCTTTGACATGAACGAATTCCGCAGTGTCCAGCACATCGATAATCTTCTGCTGGATGGCGGCATAACGCATGCTGTCCAGCATATTGATTTTGACGGTGTCGGCAAAAATCGCTTTGAACTGAGAGCCGATTTCGGGAGACGGGAAGGCAATGATGCAGAAGCTGGATTCTTCCTGGATATAGTGTTTGTAAAATAACCGGGTGGTCTGAGCGCTTGCTTGCTGCATCAGTTGGCGCTGTTCAGAACTCAACCTGAAGGCATGGGGATTTTCCGCCGGGCTGAAGGGATCTTCCCCAAAGAGTTCCACATAGACGGGTCCGGCATGGTTTTTCAGGATGGAGGAAT
>DAHVPA010000038.1 GCA_027318525.1 Candidatus Cloacimonadota bacterium
ACCGCAATAGATATGGCGGTCTTACACTTGTGTTACCGGATCTTGCACATCCCAATCAAAGTATCAGTCATTGCCGGTTTTATGTGCGGTAATGTATCCAGCTTTATCTTTAACAAATACTACACATTCCGCAACTTCTCCAAAGCAGTCGTCAGACAGTATGCGAAGTATTTTGTCACCTCTATGACAGGTTTACTCTGGACCCTTTTCCTGATGACCCTGTTCTATGAAAAGCTGAATCTCTTTGCCTCCATGACCAGTTATAATTATCTGCTCTGCAAGATGATTGTGGCTGTGCTGGTGATGTTCTGGAATTTTACCATCATCAGGCATTGGACACTTACCCATTATACACTTCCGCCCTTGCTGCCGGTTCCGGAAGAAAAACTGAAAAGAGACATCCAACTAAGCATCATCATCCCTGCTTATAATGAGGAAAACAGGCTTCCCGGCACAGTAAAAGCTGTTACGGACTGGATGGGCAGACAGAATTACAGCTATGAAATCATCATTGTGGACGACGGCAGCACAGACAATACAGTCAGTAAAATCAGGGAACTTAATAAGACAAGCGGGCATCCCTTAACACTGCTGTCCTTATCCTCCAACCAGGGTAAGGGGACAGCAGTCAGGGAAGGTATGCTGCACGCCTGCGGTCGGTTCCGCCTGTTCATGGATGCCGACCACCAGATTGATATCAGGGAACTGGAAGCATTTATCCCTCATTTTGACGAGTATAGAGTTATCATCGGTTCGAAGTATGCCCGGGACATAAACAAAACCGGAGCCAGGATCAGTGCTATCCGAAAGTTTGTCTCCAGACTGGGTAATTGCATCATCAGGCTACTGTTCAACCTCAAGGTCAGGGATACCCAATGCGGATTCAAAGTATTCCCCGGAAGTCTGGCGGAGCATTTGTTCAGACTGCAGAAAGTCAGCGGATTTGCTTTTGATGTGGAGATTATTGCTTTGTCAGCTTTATATAAGATGCAGATTCTGGAGCTTCCCATAACGCTCAAAGATACGAATGAATCTCGCGTGAGGACATTTACTGACAGTATTAAGGTCTTCCGGGATCTGCTAAAAATCAAGCTTAACATCTGGAAAAAAATATACAAGCTGAAAACAGGACATCTCTCCAAACCGACTTACACAACGGAACAGGTTTTATGACACAAGACAGAAAACAGACTGACAGGATATTATTCCTGCTGACTGTCTTGTTGTTGGTTATAACCGCCTGCGTCCTCTTATATAACAATTATCTGGCACATTTCACTTCTGACGACTACCTGTATTCATTTAAATTCAATCCGGGATTTGTCAATGAACCTCCTTACCAGGTAGAATATAAAAGAATCGAGAGTCCTGCCGATTATCTGGAATCACTCGTCCTGCTCTATAAAAATCTGACCGGAAGACTCGTTCCGCATGGTATGCTGCAACTGGTTTTACTGTTTCCTGCCTGGTTTTTTGATGTTGTAAACCTGGCATTTTTCTTACTGCTGACCTGGCTGATGACCAACTGGCTGGGCACAAAATCAGTTCAGCTCAAGATCCAATATTGGCTGCTGGTGCTCATCCTTTTTTACCTAGCCATTGCCAAGACTATACCCGTGGTGTATTATCCTGCCTTTAGCTGCAATTATATCTGGACACAGTTGATTGTCTTTTCATTACTGTGGGTGATAAGGACAATAACGGAAACGAAACAGAGCGGAGGCAATGGGATTTTGGCATTGGGCGGTATGTTTATTTTCGGGATGCTGGCAGGAGACACAAACGAACCTTTAGTGCCTGGTATATTACTTGCCTTGGGTTGCTGGGGGATCTATGCACTGATTAGTAAAAAGAAACTGCCGGCAATATATTATGCTGCATTTGCAGGACTGTTTGCCGGATTTCTGTTTCTGTTTTTTGCACCGGGAAACCAGAACAGAGCAGTTTATGAGGCACAGAGCAGAGTTGTCAGCAGCGGAATCAGAATAAATCCGGCAAACGCCAAATTACTCATTTTCTCGATGATAGGAGCAATCCCTGCTCTGTTGATAGCCATGTTAGGAGTGCTTAACAAACCCGGGTTCAAAGATAATGACCTTTTCCCCTGTTTTATACTGGTTACGGTCTTAATAGGTGAATTTATTGCTTTGATGGTGTCACCAATATATATGCACCGGATGAACGTCCTGTTTGTGGGATTCCTGATTCTGGCTTGTGTTTACCTACTATCTGTGAGCAGATTATCCAAATCCTCAGTTGTGTTTGTAATCACATTAATCATGCTGCCGGCATTCGGATTTAAAGTCTATTCTGACTGTCTCAGATTGACAAAGGCAAAACATGAGCTTAACGCTTTTGAAAAGAAGGTCACCTCAGCACCCGGTGATTCTGTATCAGTAAATCCACGTGTATACATGGACGCAGTCACAAAAGCGAATTGGGCTAAACCTGTTGCCTCCTATTATAATAAATCAACCATAAGAATAGTCGATAAACTGGATGATAAATACTATCAAAGCAGCATGAAAGCAGACTATGTCACAGATTCACAAGCTGCGGATAAGCGTATCAGCCTTGAATCAGTAAGATTCACAAACCTTGATCAACATACCAGAATCATCTATCTGCTCATAGCTGCCGATACTGTCGCAATATCTGCCAATACGCTCAGTGTATCCTTGTATAGTAAAGATATCAGGATGAAATATGCAGAGGACTTGTTTTCCAGCTTGCCGTTAAGATTAAGAAAACTCCTGATGTATGAACAGCCTTGGTTTCAGCCACCTGAATATCAGATGAAAAACGGTAAACAAATCCTGGCAACAGTATTCAGGAATGATAAGAATCACTATGATTATCTCAGATTAAGAATCACTTCGGGAGAACGGAGAATCAATGATATTGTCCTGCGGAATGTTGAGTTCTCCCAATAAAATTGAGTTGACAAATAGTCATTTATAGCTTTATTGATGTTTAAAATATTAACCATATATGCTGCTGATTGAGGTCATACCAATATGGAAAAGAAAGAGTTTGATGTGTTTGAACTAATCCGGATTATCCTAAAGAATATCAGGATGATATTAGCAATCGTTTTGATTGTAAGCATTATAGCCGTGGCTTATAGTCTGTTAACTCATGAGATTTGGAGATCGGATACCACGTTTTATGCTGTGGGCGGATCATCTGTCGGAATGTCTATTGATATACCTGGCTTAAGCGGACTGACCAGTGGCTTGATGGGCATGGACAATGCAACCGATGCTTTGAACTTCATTTCCATAATGGAGTCACGGTCATTCTCAGAAGAGGTAATCAACGAATTTGATTTGATTAAGTATTTCAAGCTCAAAGATGAAGACCCGCTTGCCAATATGGATGATGCCTTGATTAAACTCCGCAAGGTGGTAAAAATCGGATTGGGCGAGAAAACCAATTTAATCTCAGTGGGTGTAGAAACAAAAGATAAAAAGCTCTCAAAAGACATAGCCAATTTCTATACAAAGAGACTCGACACCTATAACAGACATCAGAAAATCACCAAGGGTAAAAGAAATAGGGCTTTTCTGGAAGAACGTGTGAACGAACTGAAGGCTGATGTGGATTCACTGCTTGTTGCCAATAAAATCTTCCAGGAAAAGAATAAGGCCATCAATCTGGAAAACCAGTCCATGGCACTGATTGAGTCTTATTCCACCACTGTAGCAGAAAAGATGAAGAGCGATATCGAACTGGAAATGGCATTGCTCAATTATACTGAGGATACTCCTATTATTAAACAACTAAAAGCAAAAAACAACGCTTTGAAAGGACAGATAAAAAACCTGGAATCCAGCCAGAAGGGACTGAAGCCTGATTACATGATTGATATTGCTAAGATACCAAATCTCTCCGTTCAATTGGCTCAGCTTAGACTAAAGCTCGAGATTGCCCAAAAACTGCTGGAGTATCTATATCCACAGTTTGAAGCTGCAAGAATCGAGGAAATGCGGGATATGCCGACTATAGAGATAGTTGATACTCCCAGAGAATCCGGCAGAAGGGTCAGACCCAAAAGAGCGATGATCTGTCTGATTTCAGCATTTGCTGCGCTTTGCCTGGCTACGTTGATTGCAGTAATCAAGGAATCAATTGCCAATAACCAGCATCGTTTATCTGATGTAACAAAGTCTTTGCATAAAAGGAATGACTCAGCGCTTTAATCTTGATGCCCTGCTGATTTTGTTTATCAGCGGCATAAGCTTGGGGTTGGGGATACTGATGCAATCCAGCCCACCCTCCCAAATCCTGATTTGGGCAGGTTTTGCCATCACCTGGCTAATCTGTTCCTTTATCTTTAGCTTTTCATTAAAAACTAACCTTGTCTTTATCAGTCTTTTCTTTCTAAGACCATATACCTTGGTTTTTTTCGCTGTTCTAATCCTGCTCATTTTTGGTTGGATTATCGAGAATTACAAGCAGTCATCAAGGTTAGCCATATTACCGTTCCCACTTTTTTTCATTGTTTTGCTCGGATTTGGGATTTACGCTTTAACAAAGACATATGTCAGCGGCGGTTCAGTCTATTTTGCAGCCACGGTAATAGTTCCGCTGGTAAGCTTCTTGCTGATCAGCAATATACAGCAGATTGAGGAAGACCTCCGGGTCTGGACCAAGTCGATTGCAATCATAGCATTCATCCTGGCTGTATATGGGGTTTTTGTAGCTCTGATGAACCCGGCTGAGAGAATTGGTTCAACCTGGTCTAATGCAATGACAATCAATGGCTTTTACACCGTCGGCTTCTTTTTTGCCCTCGCCAACGCAGCTAAAACGGAATACCGCCATTACAAGATGCTGTGGATTGGCTTTGCCTTTATCATCTTTCTGGGCATGGTCTATACCTATACCAGAATAGCTTTGGTTGCCGTTTTATTCGGTCTATTTATCATGATCCTGAGGTTGAAGAAAATACGGCTCTATGCTATTACTGCTTTGGCTCTGATGACATTATTTATCCCTTCTTCCATGGCTGAACGCATCTCTATGGGGATGGAAATAGACCTGTCCATAATCATTCGACTCATCGTCTGGACCAAAGCAATAGGGATGGTGCTCAGCCATCCTTTCACGGGAATAGGTTTCAGCACCTGGAAAGACATATATCATGGGATGGTTCCCTCGGAGTTGCTCTATGCCCAGCATGCTCATAACCTTATCATCAATCTTGCTCTGGAAATGGGGATAATCGCCGCTTTTGCATTTCTTGCCATTATTATTATCACACTGCGCAGATATTACAAGCTGGTTGTAAAAACTGCAGACAATTCGTTTCATTTCATAGTCATGATTGCGATGTTATCACTGCTGGTGGCGTGTCTTACCGATATCTTTATCCAGCAGTATCAGATCAGTATTTTATTCTGGATCACCCTGGCACTGTTGTTTCGCGAAACCAAGCACCACCGGACTGAAACAGCTTCCTAAGCAACAACCTGTTCCTAAGAGCTTTTTGGCTTTGTCTTCCTTCCCCTTTTCCATAAGTTTTCCTGCGTCTGTCAAATCTTCGGGTTGAGTGATTAACTGCGCTATTCCATTGCCCTTCAGACAGCTTTGATGTTTTATCATAGGTTCGGATAAACAGTCTGCAGAAAATCAAAAATTCTCTATCTGACAGGCATTCAGCCCAAAATAGAAACAGATGAGCAATATCTGCTTCCGGACGTGCCAACCGTATATCTTCAAAATCCAACAGGATAATGCGTTGTTTTATTTCATCCCAGAGGATGTTCTTAGGTTGATTATCCCAGTGGCAGAGGACTTTCCCCTCCAGACACAGGACTGAATGCAGAGCGGCAACTGCCTGAGCCAGACGGATAATCATCGTCTCCGTAATTTCCGGCGCATCCAGATAGGGTATGCCATCAACCTTTTCCAAGACAAGGGTGCGTGGTTTTTTGATTTCCACCAGCTTGGATTTGTGAGTGAAAGCCGATTCATAAACGTAAAGTTCATTAAGGAAGCGCTTTTCAGTGCGGCATATCTTTTCAAAAACCCGGGTCATGCAATTCCCGTCTATTGATACATAAAAAGGTCTTTGAGAGTATGCTCGTCCATGAGCCGGATAACGGACTGACCTTCATCTATGATATTCTGGAAAAGCTCCAGTTTGTTCTGCTGCAGAGCGGTGATTTTCTCTTCCACAGTGCCCTTGGTTATCAGCCTGAAGACTTGCACCTTGCGGGTTTGACCTATTCTGTGGGTACGGTCGATAGCCTGATTTTCAATCATGGGATTCCACCACGGGTCAACCAGGATGACAGTATCCGCAGCAGTCAGGTTCAGCCCTGTGCCGCCTGTTTTCAGACTGATGAGAAACACCCTCACCCTGTCGTCTTCGTTGAACCGGTTGATATGTTTCTGTCTGTCTTTGGTCTTGCCATCCAGATATTCATAGACAATGCCCTTCTCCTCAAAGTAGGGTTTGATGATTTTGAGCATTTCCACAAACTGACTGAAGACCAATATCTTATGCCCGCTTTCCAGAGCTTCCTCCACCAGTTCCATGAGCTGCTCTGTTTTGGCGGAAACATCGGCATCGGTTTTAATGTCAGGATTGACCAGGGCGGGATGGTTGCAGACCTGACGCAGCTTTGTCAAAGCTGAAAGCACATGGATATAATTCAATTGGGAAATGCCGCCTTCTTCCGTGGGGAAAAGGCTTTGCCTGACCGCTTCCAGGATTTGCAGATAAAGCTTTTCCTGCACAGGATTGAGCTTGCACCAGCTCACCTGTTCCTGCTTATCCGGCAGTTCAAACAGCACGTCGCGTTTGACTCTGCGCAGGATAAACGGTGCTGCCAGACGGTTGAGCTTTGCCCGCACTTCCGGTTGCGGCAGGTCGGACACATATTCCTGCCTGAATTTATTGAGTGACCCCAGGTATCCCGGCATCAGAAAATCGAGGATTGACCATAGTTCCGTCATGTTGTTTTCAATCGGCGTTCCGGAAAGCGCCAGCCGGAAATCCCCTTTCAGCTTTTTGATGGCTCCGGTGCGCTGTGCAGTTACGTTTTTGATATTCTGCGCTTCATCCAGAACTATCCATCTGAAGTTAAGCTTACTGAGTTCCGCAATATCGTTCAGCACCAGCGAATAGGAAATGATAAAGAGTTTGACGTTTGGATTGGCAAGCAGTTTTATTCTTTCAGGCTTCAGACCCTCATAAATCTGATATGGAATATTGGTGTGGAATTTTTCGATTTCCGCCGCCCAGTTATAGAGCAACGTCTTGGGGCAAATCACCAGGGAGACGCTGCCTTCAGGAGTCTCTGCCAGCACGGAAAGTGCCTGAATCGTCTTGCCCAGTCCCATCTCATCTGCCAATATGCCATGCAGCCGGTATTTCATCAGCATCTTCAGCCACTGGTAGCCGGCTTTCTGATATCCGCGCAGCACCGTATTCAGATAGGCGGGGAGCTTTTCTTCCTTATCTGCATGCCTGGTCAGGAGGGATTTGAACATCTGTTCCAGATATTCGTCGCCATAAAGCTGCAAAGCCGGATTTTCCTCTCTCAGCCGCCAGTAATAGGGCAGGATATTGACTCTGGCGCGATAGACCTTGTTCTTATCTGCTTCGCTTTTCTTCAGCAGGTCTTCCATCTCGTCAAAGACCTCTTTCTGAGTCAGGAAGACCAGCCTGCCGTCCTGTGTCTGCAAAAACTGCTGTTTGCTTTTGAAGAACTTTCGCAGTTCCTCATGGGTAAAGGAAAAATCCTTGTATTTATACTTGATGTCATAGCTGAACCAGTTGATTTCATCTGTCAAACGGGCACTAATCTGTGCCTGCAAAGGCACTTTGTAGATAAATTCCCGTTTCAGCGCAGCCTCGATTTCTATATCCCAATTTGCTTCCGAAAGCTCATACACCGCCTTTTTCAGGATTTCGATATTCTCCTCACCCCTAAAGGCGATTTGGGAATATCTCTCCAGCCGGTCAAATTCCGGATTGGGCAGCTTGGCGAGAAAGCTGTTGACCTGTGTAAACACTTGCTGAGGGATATAAAACCAGCATTTCTCCCGGTCTATATCATAGCTGACCAATGCTGACTGAAAGCGCACTGCGGAGATGGGAATCTCGACCGTCGGACTATAGCGCAGCGTCCCTTCCAGCATGATTTCATCCTCCAGTCTGTGCAGAAAGAAGTGCACCGAGGGCAGATTGTCATAATAGCGGGGAAGCTCTATCCTCTCGTCCAGGTCAAGATAGATATTGCTGCGGCTGAGCTGCTTATAGATAATGGTGCGGAAGTATATCAGGTCGTTTTTATGCAGGGTGAATTGACCCCGGAACAGGGCATTGACCAGTTTGGGCTTAAAAGGCAGACGCACCTGACGGATTTCATTTCGGAAAAACAGCCAGGTTGGCTGACCCGTGAACCAGGCACTCAGTTCGTCCACCAGCACCGGTCTGAGCATATAGTTCTGAGTTGATATCTGCTCAATCCTGAGCGTCAGTTGCAGGTCATAATCATTGAATTTTAGTTCTTCACGAGTTTCTTTGACCACGAATTTGCCCTTCAGTTCACGCAGGATGGGCAGGAAATGGGCAAAATCCTTCTTGTTGATGGAGATATACAGTCCTTTCGCTCCGGAGGATGCCTTGCGGTTGTGCAGTTCGGCAAAGAAGTGCCTTTCCGCTTCGCTGAGAGCGTTCAGATTGGCAAGGATATCCTCCACCTGTCTGGGATTTTCCTCCTCGGTCGGTTTGCCTGCGCAAATCAGGCACAACAGGCGCGCATCCACGGGTTTGTATTGGTTGAAATAAAAGCGGATTTTATCGGTTTCCGGATTGTAAATGCCTTCCACTTCAATCTGGGCATCGCGTGACAAACCCTGCCAGATTTCATTGCCTGCCAGCAGGTTGCCCCGATAGGTCTCGATGATGTTTTCCTTCAGGATATCGGTCGTCAGGTAGTGGTAGGCATAATAGAGCACGCTCAGGAAATGCCGGCACGCCTCTTCATCCTTGCATTCGGAACAGGTGTAGCTGACGATTTTCTCTTCCTGCGGATCATAGACCACGTTCAGATAGTCACTGAAAAGTTCCTTTTTGCTTTGTTCGGGAAAAAAGCGGAAGCGGATACGGTCGCTTTCGTCCAGACTTTTCCAATAGAGCAGATCGCCTTCCTGCAAAGGAATAACCGCCTGGCTGAAATACCAGGTGTTGCTGTGCTCATGATAGTCTTTGCCAAATAGTCTTGCCATTGTACTCCCGTCCGATACGTGCAGGTTTATCCCGTTTTTTGTGTATCTTATAAGTCTCAGATACCATCTTTCTTATTTTGTCAATTTATTTTGGGATTTCTTTTTAATTGTCCAAAGTAAACCCTACCGGAGGAAAGTAATTCACCACTTTTGCTGCGAGGGGTCATCGAGGGGTTATCGAGGGCTTTCCCCACGAAGACCCCTCCGGGCATTTAGGCAGGATGTCCAATCCGCGAAAATCAGGCAGGACTGTTGTAGTAAAATGAGGGTAAGCTTGCTCAGAATCAGGTGGATACGTAATTCATATAAAAGCAATTCTGATTGCTAATGCAAAAAAGGACAGGCACAAGGTCCTGCCCTAAACTCATACTATTTATTTCTCGTTGCGATAGTGTCTTGCCTAGCCGGCTATTTATGGAATTTACGGATGAATTCCTCGACTTCGGGGATACCGCCCTGGAAGATGAGATAACCGTTGTAGGGTTCGCCATCGGTGATATCGCCAGCCACGGGGGTCAGCATCAGCCGGCGCACTTCCTCTTTGTCGTTGGATTGTCCCAGCGCCCAGCCCAGCTTGATGTAAGCAACTTCCGGCAACAGGTTTTCACCCGGCACGATACCCATGCTCATGAGGTCGCGCCCTGTGTCGTAAACGAACATGTGCACAAATCCCCAAAGCGTCTGGACGGTCATGTAGATGTGCACGCCCTTTTCCACAGCACGGCGGATGGCTGGATAGACGGGTTTGTTGATGTGTCCCAGTCCTGTGCCGGCAATCACGATGCCCTTATAGCCGTTGTCTGTGAGGCTGTCGATGATGTCGGGGTGCATATTGGGATAATAATAAACGATGGCGACGCGCTCTTCAAAAAAGGGCAGGACATTGACTGTGCGGTCGGTGCGGCGCTTGTTGTAATCGGTCTTGATGGGGGTGATTTTATCCCTTGTGACCATGGCAATTGGTGTGTCGCCAATGGTGCGGAAGGTGCTCCGATAGGACGAATGCATCTTGCGGACGCGCGTCCCCTGGTGCAATAGGGCATATTCGTCACTGGTGGGACCGAACATATTGACCATGACTTCGGCAATGTCGCTGTGTCCGGCGGTCTTGGCAGCGTGCATGAGGTTCAAAGCCGCATCGGAACTGGGGCGGTCGCTGCTTCTCTGCGAACCCACCATCACGACCGGAACGGGTAAATTCTGCAGCATATAGGACATAGCTGCTGCAGTGTGATGCATGGTGTCTGTGCCGTGACCGATGATGATACCGATGCCTTTGTTGATTTCCTCACCGATGGAGATGGCGAGTTTCTTGTATTGTTCGGGGCCCATGTTCTCCGAGAAGACGGCGAACAGTTTCTCCGTTGTGAGGTTGCAGATGTCTGCCAGTTCGGGCACTGCGCCATAAAGCTCACCCGGTGAAAAGGCAGGGATGACCGCTCCTGTCCTGTAATCCAGACGGCTGGCAATGGTTCCGCCGGTGCCGAAGAGCTTGACCTTGGGCAGTCCCGGTGTATATGGGAATTCACGTTCGGGAATCTTGTAATGGGCTTCCTTGTAACCTGTCTCCTGCATGGAAATGATGGTGTCCACGTCGATGCCGACGTTGTAGCCGGTGATAAGTTTGATTACGATGTGTCTGTCGTCGTCGTTTTCGCTGCGGGGCAGGATGATGCCCTGGAATTTTCCGCGGGTGGTCTCTACTGTGGTATCGCCCCAAACCCTTGCCTGGAAGGATTTCAGCACTTCAAGTGCTCGTCCCTTGTAACCTTTGAAGATATCAAGCATGGCTTGCCTCCTTCTGGATAAAGGAGTCAACCGTCTTGCGCAACTCGGCTAAGGGGATGTTTCCCAGGGCGGGCTTGCGCAGGCGTCCCATAATCCAGTCGGTTTCTGCTGTCTCGCGGCGTTTGCCTTTGCGTTTAAGCTTTAAAAACATCTGGTGCAGGATGGGAATCTGGTCATGGATTTCTTGCGGGTCACACTGCTTGTAGCCTACGGCTGCCAGGATGGAGGAGAATATCATGTTGGGGTTCTTATAAAGAAAACGCACCAAATCCGGCAGAATGTCAAAGGCAAGCTTGCGTTTCTGCATGTAGCGGAACATGTCGGCGATGCGGTCGTGTCCAAAAGGAAGGGGGTCACGTCCCTGCACGCTCTTTAGAACATGGGCATAAAGTTTCACTATGTAAGCAGGGCTGACGCTGAATTCGGCTGCCATGCTTTCTATCACGGGCATCAAATTGTTACGCAGGATATACGTGTAAGTATCCTTGGGGGCATTCCAGGCGGAAAGCTGGTCAAGGCGTTCTGCCAGGTCGATGGGCAGAAGCTTTCGTGCAGCTTCTATCTGTTCATCCGTGACAGAAATGGGGGCAGAGTCTGTATCGGGATACATCCTGTCGGGACCCGGCAGGACACGTTCAAAATAGGTAATACCGTTGGGCAGGGATTTGCGGGTCTCATTGGGAACACCGGTAAAGGCAAGCTGACAGCGCTCTGTGATGGTCTCCAGAGCTGTCTTGAGGTCTTCTTCCGGAGTCCAGAACAGAATCTGGGCGTCGTCATCCTTAGCTTTCAGGGCTTTGGCTATGGACTGCCAATCCTCTTCCGCAACCCCCGGGGACGCAGTGAACAAAGCCATGCCGGATAGCGGATTACGGACAATGCCAGAATATGTGGTGAAGGCGGATTCAGGAGTAATCCGCAGCCACAATCCCAACTCCGGAAGGGCGCCGCAACTTTTTTGTGGACAAAGAAGCTCAGCCTTAATAAATGGTTATTTTCAAATCCAAACATCTAAAGGTGCGCTCAGGAACGTTATTATGAACAGCGACTCGGACAGTCCGCTACGCCGGATCAGGAACATCGGCATCATCTCCCACATCGACGCCGGAAAAACCACGGTGTCGGAGCGTATTCTCTTTTACACCGGAGAGACCCACAAAATGGGCGAGGTGCACGACGGACAGGCGGTGATGGACTGGATGCCCCAGGAGCAGGAGCGCGGCATTACCATTACCGCCACTACCACCACCTGTCGCTGGGGGGCCTATTGGATCAACCTGATTGACACGCCCGGTCATATCGATTTCACCATCGAGGTGGAACGAAGCATGCGGGTCCTGGACGGAGCAATCGCCATC
>DAHVPA010000390.1 GCA_027318525.1 Candidatus Cloacimonadota bacterium
GATCTAACCAGCCTTGGAATCGAAAAGAGAAGCAGCTTTCAGGCAGACTTACAGCTTCAGCCTGAGAATTATAGCTGAAGGAAAGGGGGTAAGGTGTGGATAACTACTTTTGGGGTTTGGAGTTGGCAGCCGTAGTGTCAACTTTGGTGACGAAGGTGACCGTATTCCCGTTGAAGCTGGGAATCGCCAGTTCCTTGTTTTCCAAGCTGTAAAAGATATCGGCTGGAGAATCGTATTTTTCTGCCAAACGGCTGCGTTGATTGAAATCAGCAGAAAACCGCCAGACTGTGCTATCTGCCCAACTGGAAATCAGCCAGGAGCCATCCGATTCACGCGTGATGCCATCGGCAAAGGGCATCTCGGTGTTTAGCACACTTTCCAAAGACTTGGTCTTGAGATTGATGATTTCCAAAACTGATTTGTCCTTGAAGCAGACATAAGCAAGGAAAGGCTCTTCCCCCCGGGTGAAGTAATATAAACCATTGGGCTTGGTCAGGTTCTTGTTGCTGTATATATCAACTTTATCGGTGGCAGGATTGATAAAGAAAATGCAGTTGCGTTCCATATCGCTGACATAAACCATGCCGTCAGGGGATGTGGCAACATCATTCAGGAATATGGCATCAGGCACTTCGAAGTGATAGGTGCGCTTGCCGGTCTGCAAATCAAAACCGTCCAGATATGTGCGGTCAGCCACATATAATGTCTTGCCCTGAATCGCCATGCCTTTGGGTGAGGACAGCGGTTTTTTATTGAAGACAAAAAACTCGTATTTGTCTTTCAGAGAAAGGATATAACCGGTGCCGGCATTGGAAATCAGATAAGTCTTGGTGAGGGGATTCCAGACCACGCTTTCGGGTTTTATAATCTTATAGCTGATTTTCTTATGACAGCCGGACAGGGTTGCTATGATAATCAGGGACAGAATCAGCAATCTACGCATTTCAAACTCCGTTGTTTTATGATTAGATGAGCTTCCAGACAGTGCCGTCTTTGGTGTCTTTGACCTCCAGCCCCAAAGCGATGAGTTCGTCACGAAGCCGGTCACTGGCAGCCCAGTCCTTGTTGCGGCGTGCCTCGTTTCTCTGCAGAACCAATGCTTCAAT
>DAHVPA010000391.1 GCA_027318525.1 Candidatus Cloacimonadota bacterium
GAGCCGCGGCTGCTGCTGCAACGGTTTCCTGTTTTACAGGTTGCGGCTGAGCCGGTGCCGGAGCTGGTTTTACCTGAGCTACGGGAGCGGGTGAAGGTCTGCTGCTCACCACTCTGGGGGTTCCGCCTTTTTCACTTACTTCCACCAGGAAATACTCATCGTCCACATAGACGTCAAACTGTCTGATTCCATCCGGCTTGGGGGGATTATCTTTCTTTGGCATAACTATAAACTCTCCTGATTTAACTTTTCTGATTATCTCTTCCTGTTTCTGAACCTGCTCCAGGGTTGTGGGTTTGACCTCATCGGGAACAGGGATGATGCCGTATTTCCATTTCAGGAAACGCATGGCTGTAATATCATAAAGGGCAACAATAAGTTCATCATCAATATCCTTGGCAAGGTCCTTGCAGGATTCTTTAACCTGTGCCAGAGCAGGTTCAATCACATCCCCGGGACGCACTGTGATTGGCTTTTCCCCTCTGGGATAACCTTTCAGGGCTTTCTTCTGGACTTCTTTGTCAATAGGCAGGGTCGTCTTGCCGTAAAGCCCGTAGCAGAGGTCTTTCACCTGTTCAGTGATTCTGGAATACTCGCCGTCTTTGGTATCAAACAGGGCATTATTCACAGCCTGGATGCCCACAATCTGACTGGTGGGCGTGACCAGTGGAATCATGCCAAGTTCTTTGCGGACCTTGGGTATTTCCTTAAACACATCATCCAGCTTATCCAGAGCATCCATCTGGCGCAACTGGTTTACCAGGTTGGAAAGCATTCCGCCGGGTGTCTGGTGCAGGATTACGTCTGTGTCGATAATCGAGAATTTGGTATTGTCGGCAAATTGCAGATACTTGGGGATGACCTTTTCCAAATCCTTGCCGATTTTATTTAAAAGTTTGATGTCAAAGCCCGTGTCACGATTGGTGCCCAGCAGGGATATGACCAAAGGTTCCACTGCAGCATGGGAAGTTCTGTAGGCATAAGGTCCCACACAGGTATCGATGATATCGACCCCTGCTTCAATAGCTTTGAAGAGTGCCAGGTCGCCCATTCCGGATGTAAAGTGCGTATGCAGGTGGATCGGGACTTTGACGTTTTCTTTCAG
>DAHVPA010000392.1 GCA_027318525.1 Candidatus Cloacimonadota bacterium
GGGATTCCAGACCACGCTTTCGGGTTTTATAATCTTGTAGTTAATTTTCTTTTGACAGCCGGACAGGGTTGCTATGATAATCAGGGACAGAATCAGCAATCTATGCATTTTAAACTCCATTTTTATAGGATTAAATCAGCTTCCAGACAGTGCCGTCTTTGGTATCCTTGACCTCCAGCCCCAAGGCGATAAGTTCGTCGCGGAGCCGGTCACTGGCAGCCCAGTCCTTGTTTCGGCGTGCCTCGTTTCTCTGCTGAACCAAAGCTTCAATCTGTTGCAGCTTATCCGGGTCGATGGATTTGGTCAGTTTACTTTCCAGAGCTTGGAAAAAGCCGAGGACGGAGCCAAGCTCCACCAGCAGTTTGGCATGAATCAGTTTATCATTAGGAAGAACAGCGTCGGAACGGACTTTATTGTTGAGCTCAAAGAGGACTGCCAAAGCTTTGGCGGTGTTGAAGTCGTCGTCCATAGCCTCATTGAACTCGTGGCGGTATCTGTCAAACTCCGCCGGAATTACAATCGCGCCGATATCGACCTGCAGCCAGTTGAGGTCGGAAAGTGTTTTGTAGAAGTTGGTTACGGCTGTGTTGCTTTCTTCCATCAGCTCGCGGCTGAAGTCAATCGGGCTGCGGTAGTGCTTGGATAAAAAGAAAAAGCGGATGGCTTCCGCATCATAGACATCCAGGATTTCGCGGGCGGTGAAGAAATTTTTGAGGCTCTTGGACATCTTCTCACCCTCGATATTTAGGAAGCCGTTGTGCATCCAGTAGTTGGCAAGCTGTTTGCCCGTGGTGGCAAGGGATTGAGCCAGCTCGTTCTCGTGATGCGGGAAAATCAGGTCAATGCCCCCGCCATGAATGTCAAAAGGCGTTCCCAACAGGTCTGCAGACATGACCACGCACTCGGTATGCCAACCGGGACGTCCTTTGCCCCAGGGACTGTCCCAACTCGGTTCACCGGGCTTGGCAGCTTTCCACAAGGTGAAGTCTGCCGGGTGCTGTTTTTGGGTGTTTTCCTCCACCCGGGCACCGGTTTTCAGGTCATCAATATTCTTACCGCTGAGCTGTCCGTATTGAGGCAGCTTGGCAACGGAGAAATAGACA
>DAHVPA010000393.1 GCA_027318525.1 Candidatus Cloacimonadota bacterium
ATTCAAGAATACATTTGATATACATTTGGTATAGATTTGATATGCTTTTGATATACTTTGGCTAAAGAGGGTGACCTATACTAAAATTGATTGAATGATGCTAAGCAAACAAGGCTGGTGCGAAATTCAGGAATCAAGAACATAATATATTTACAGAGAAAAGATATGGCAGATGGCAGTATTATTGGTGTATGCAACTGATGTGCATAATGGGAAGGTTTACCTATACTACTCAATCAGTGTGACGACTTCCAACAATAAGAGAATCGTGAGCTGTTTGACCAACTCATGAGTATATGGCTAAATCAAAAAGGCAGGTTGGTGGGCATCCCTTTTGGCATCTTGCCAGAGGACATCTTTTTCATCATCTTTTTCATATCCTCAAACTGGCGAAGGAGACGGTTCACTTCAGTAACGCTGCGTCCGCAGCCTTTGGAGATACGCAGGCGGCGGCTGCCATTGATGATTTCAGGTTTTTCACGTTCCTTATCTGTCATGGACTGGATGATGGCTTCCACATGTTTGAGAGCGTTGCCATCCACTTCGAAGTCTTTGGGAAGCTTGGGTGCCAGACCCGGAATCATTTTGAGGATGCTGTCCAGCGGTCCCATCTTCTTGATGCTCTGCAACTGGTGCAGAAAGTCGTTGAAGGTAAATTGGTTCTTCTGCATCTTGCGGGCAAGCTTTTCCGCTTCCTGCTCGTCAAAGGCTTCCTCCGCCTTTTCTATCAGGGAAAGCACATCGCCCATACCCAGTATGCGGGATGCCATTCTATCTGGATAAAAAGCTTCCAGGTCGCTGGTCTTTTCGCCGATACCCACAAAAGCTACCGGCTTATCAGTGGCAGCCCTGATGGAAAGCGCTGCACCGCCACGGGCATCGCCATCCAGCTTGGTCAGAATCACAGCATCAAAAGCAAGCTTATTATAGAATTCCTGCGCAACGTTGACTGCTTCCTGACCAGTCATGGCGTCTGCTACAAAAAAGATGTAGTCCGGCTTTACAAAAGTCTTGAGGCGCTCCACCTCATTCATCATCTCAGTATCAATATGCAGGCGTCCCGCCGTATCAAAAAT
>DAHVPA010000394.1 GCA_027318525.1 Candidatus Cloacimonadota bacterium
GATTGCCACACCCAGGGTTCCTTCCAGACCGAATAATGCACCCATCGACCAATTTGCCAGGACGGGGTCTTTGGTAAGGCAATATCCGCCAACTCCGAGGCTGGGGCGTAACAGATTGTCATGAGTTCCCTTGCGTTTACGTATAGCATCCCTTACTGTATAGATGTTTACTCCAATCTGTTCGGCGAATTTTGCCCATTCCAGAGTCAGGGCAATATTGGTGGCGCGGTATGAATTTTCCATCACTTTGGCAAGTTCGGAGGCATTGGTGCTTTCCAATTCAGTCAAAGGATAGTGTTCCACATCCAGAATATGGGTCAGAAAATCCCTGCACATATCAATGCTTTTGCGGTTTACTCCGGAATAAACACGCCAGAAATTACGGATAGAAGCCACATAATGTGCACCCGGCATCACCCTTTCATAGGAATGTGCAATCAAAGGCGGCTGCTTTTCAATATCAATTCCGCGTTTTATAAATTCTTCCTCGATAATGGGTTTGACTACTTTTTCACAGGTTCCGGGAGGAACAGTCGTTTCCACCAGAATCAGACATTCAGGTTTGATATGTTGACCCAAGGTCCTGATTCCTTCCCTGAAAGCTGTGAGGTCGCAATATCCTTTTTCCGCTTCTCCGAAAGCCGGCTTGGTGGCATCCAATTGGATATCGACCACGACAATGTCAGACAGCTCAAAGGCATACTCTTCCCAGGTGGCACGGAAGTTCTTCTTTTCCACCACGCATCTGTGGAAGATTTCAGGAACTTCCTGATCGGATGAACTTACAGGCGGGATTCCATTGTTGATGGTGGGCACTTTCCAATAGGAGCGGCGTGAAGTGCGCTGCTGACCATGCACAAAATACAGAGGTTTGCCATCCTGACCTTCTGCATCAGCAACAACAGTTGCCATCACACAACCGACAAAACCCAATCCCTGCACAGCTACTATCTTTCTGCCCAAAGCTCTCTGTTCGTCTGTGATTTGCTTTAGCAGAGCGCGTTCCTGTTCACTTTCCTCAGGTGTGGGCAGCCGATATTCAGTGCCGTCCGGAGCTACAGATACGTTTA
>DAHVPA010000395.1 GCA_027318525.1 Candidatus Cloacimonadota bacterium
TTGTTTGGAGGTCACAGGGCGCAGCCCTATCCAATTGGGTGGAGGGCGGGAAAAGATTAAGACAATTTAGAATTTGACCCTATCTTCCAGAGTTTTCAGCAAATAATGTATGCGGTTCTTAGTACTCCGGACGCACCGATAGTATCAACGCTTTACCTGATATTTAGTGATGAAGGGAGAGGTTAAATTTCCTAGTTTTTTA
The DNA here is from genome assembly GCA_027318525.1 of Candidatus Cloacimonadota bacterium. Lineage (GTDB taxonomy): Bacteria > Cloacimonadota > Cloacimonadia > Cloacimonadales > Cloacimonadaceae > UBA5614. The sequence continues at coordinate 203 of DAHVPA010000395.1, forward strand.
CCAGTCTGGTGTTAAGACTGTCGGAAGGCAGGATTTCCATGATGACTCTCATCACGCCCGCCTGAACCATGTCTATCTCCTGGGCGGCAGCAAAGGATAGGTCCAGTTTCCGGTTTTTCTTAAAGGGTCCTCTGTCGTTGACTCTTACGACTACTGATTTGTTGTTTTTGGGATTGGTTACTTTGATTAGAGTGTTGAAAGGTAGTGTCTTATGTGCGCAGGTAAGAGCCAGGCGGTCATACCGTTCGCCATTCGAAGTGCGTCTGCCGTGAAAGCGCCTTGAGTAATAAGTCGCAACCACGGTATCCGCCGCAGGATTCATCCCGGGCGGTTCCTGAGTTTGCAGCGAATCCTGCACCAGGGCATCCTGGCTCAGGCTAATTTCTGCGCTGCCTAATCCGGCAGCCGGTTCTGCTTGCATCAGAGGTGTGCAATACAACTGCAATCCAAGCATTCCGACTAATAACAGTTTGGTTCTTCTTTTCATAATTTTACTGATTTCCCCCAGCCGACAATCGGCTATATGTTTCCTAAATCCAGAGGGTGGAATCCTGTCAAGCATAAAATCACTATAAAACGCTGTAACTTCATTAATTACAATATATTGACGATAGCCCCTGTCCCCCTGTCCAACTGCCATCTTTGACTCCTTCCAGCTTCCAAAACTGACCATATTTTGCCATAAATCCTGTTAGTCGTAGTTAGACTCATTTCTACCCATATTTTCACTCTTTTACATCCCACATTTTTTCCCCCTTTCAGGACGAGACACTCTCAATACCAAAAGTATATCAAAAGCATATCAAATGTATACCAAATGTATATCAAAAGTATTCTAGAATACATTTAAAC
>DAHVPA010000396.1 GCA_027318525.1 Candidatus Cloacimonadota bacterium
CGGTATCTGCTGCAGCAGGAGCTCCACAACTTCCTCCGCCTTTATTGTATGAGATACCTCCATATGAGTTTTGAATGCCGTAGGTAAATCTGGAATTAAACTGTTCTGGCACATTCCCGTGTTTGATATTAAACAGGGTAGTAACGTTGATTCTTTCACCAGAGTATAAAACACCGTAACCATTACCCCGGAACTCGCATCTGGCGATGGTAACATCAACGTAATTGATTCCCTCCACTCCCAACGACATGGCATAGGGAGTATCGTCGCCGGTCAAAAAATGGTCTACTTCAAAGGTGCAATCGTAAATCAAAGCGGACTGGGTCAGGTTAAAAGTGTCAATACCCATGTCAAAATCGTGGAAACTGCAATTTCTGATATCCAGGATACCATTCCAGGGATTAACAATAGCAAAGGTCCATGTTCCCGGGGTATATTCTATATTATACTGGTGACTGAAATGACAATATCTGAAAATGCCGGGCATGGCAGTCCGGCTGATATGTATCCCACCCCATCTGCGATACGGATCGTCGGACAGGTTATCAAAGGTGATGGGCTGGGCTTCCGTACCGATTGCAATAATCTGACCATTGACGATTATCATCTTGGCAGCCGGCTCTAATGTGCCGTGCCACATGAAATAGTAATCATAAGCTTCATTGGTGGCATCTTTGACCTTAATCTGCACACCGGGCAGAATAGTTAAAGTTACGCCTGCATCCACATAAAGAAAGCCCATCACCACATAAGGATTATTTGCCGGGTTCCAGGTGGTATTTTGTGTTATATGACCGGAGACGTTTATTGTATGCGCAAGGCTTACAAACAGGGTCCCAAAAATAAGCAATAGATACTTCATGGGAGTTACCTCAGCAAAACAAGTTTGGCTGTGCGGATTGTGTTACCGGAGGTCAGCCGGCAGAAATAGACTCCCGCTGCCAGAGGACGGTTGTTATCGTCTCTGCCGTCCCAGGAAGCGGAGTTCAAGCCTTTGGGCATGGAAACCTGCAGCAGGGATTTTACCCTCTGCCCTTTGAGGTTGTAG
>DAHVPA010000397.1 GCA_027318525.1 Candidatus Cloacimonadota bacterium
GGATATAAGGCTGACTGAAGAGCAAATAATTTGACATCAAAACAGGCTGGACTTTCTTGTCGAAAAAGTTACATTATAACCAGTAAGATGAATAAAGTATTCCTTTGGAGGAAAGATGTTTAGACACGTCCTGCTGTCCAAGATACACAGAGCCACGATAACGGAGTGCGACCCAAATTACAACGGCAGTATCAGCATAGATAAAGACCTGCTGGATAAAAGCGGCATGCACGAATTTGAACGGGTGGAGATTTTCAACCTGAGCAATGGCGAACGCTTTTCCACCTATATCATAGAAGGCAGACCCGGCACCGGCGAAATCGGCATCAATGGCGCTGCAGCACGCATCAACCAGCCCGGCGACCTGATTATTATAGTCAATTACGGATTGCTTTCCGAAGCTGAACTGGCAACCCACAAACCGGTCATCGTCTGTGTGGACAAAAACAACCGACCCTGCCCGCAAGGACCTCCCTGCGCCGGTTAAACCCATGAAGCTCATCACTGATATAGACGAACTGCGCAACCTGAGCCGGCTTTGGGACATCGGTAAAAAAGTCGGTTTTGTCCCCACCATGGGATATTTGCATGCAGGACACCTCAGTCTGGTGCAAAAATCCAATGCAGAGTGCGATATCACAGTCGTTTCCATCTTTGTCAATCCTGCCCAGTTTGGACCCCAGGAAGACCTTTCCAGCTATCCGCGTGACCTGGAGAGGGACTTGGAACTGCTCAGTGCACATCAGGTGGATTATGTTTTCTTCCCGACCAATGATATGATGTATCCTGAAGGTTACCGCACCTGGATAGAAGTGGGTGAACTTTCCAGTATCCTGTGCGGTGCGAGCCGTCCAGGACACTTCCAGGGTGTGGCGACTGTCGTTGCCAAGCTGGTCAATCTGGTAAACCCGGACTTCATGTATATGGGCGAAAAGGATTACCAGCAGATAATTGTGTTGGAAACCATGCTCAGGGATTTGAACTTCCACACCAGGATAGTGCGGTGCCCCATCGTGCGTGAGTCTGATGGTCTGGCTATGAG
>DAHVPA010000398.1 GCA_027318525.1 Candidatus Cloacimonadota bacterium
AACCCTCACCGGAAACAGCTTCCGGACTCTACCTTGCCCGGCTCATCAGTGGGAACAGGATAATTGGAACAGCTACTTTCACGATTATAAAATAGGGCATTCTAAAAAAGGGAGGGCTTATATGAAAGCAGGTTTGTTTATACTATTACTTTTGTGGCTGCCGCTCATAATTCTGGGTAATTCTGCCTATCCGTTTGATGTTACTGACCCACCCCGGTTCCTGTCTGAACTGTGGTTCGCAGATAACGGACACCTGATGGCGGAGTTTGCTGCCTATTACTTGCCTGCGGGTGATTCGGTCAGGATTTATCTGGTGCGTCATTTCAATAATCCCTACGATGATTGGTTTTACCATATACCGAGTGATGCGCAGGTGCTGGACATGGCAGTGCCAACCTTTGATAATCCACAGGTCATTGATGTTTCAGCATTACTACCTGATGTTGCTTTCAACGTTGAAGAAGACTCCCTCTGTTTTGCCCTGGCAGACTACCAGACAAGTGAGCATTACTATACTTATTGGAACCACACCATCAGGTGGAGCAACAATATTGAATATTACAACTATAGATGCCTGAAACCCCTACAGTCGGGTCAGTCCTATGTCTGGCAAAGCTATTATACTTGGGTCAAGGATGAGCCACCCACACCGGGAACCTGTCTTTACTCACCTGTAGCCAGGTCAGTGTTGAAGTTAAAAATAACAGACCAGGATAACCATCCTGTTCCCTATGTGAATCATTATAATTATCAAACCAACACCTATATAGGGACAGACCTCAACGGCGAATTTAATAATGTCATATTTTCCGGAAGATACAGTCTGTATCTACGGCATCCGATAACCTATGCACTGGTATGTAATGAAGTCTATTGGGTTGAGCCGTATGACACGCTGGTTATCCCTATCCAGATTGTTATGCAGGCAGAATATCCATATACAGAGTATAAGGGACTGCACGCTTACCCTTCACCGATTCTATATGTTGAACATACCCGAATAAACTTTCGGTATTACGGGAAATTGGATGCCAAGAGCGT
>DAHVPA010000399.1 GCA_027318525.1 Candidatus Cloacimonadota bacterium
GAATACTTTTAATATACTTTTGATTTACTTTTGGTATAGATTTGGTATATATCGGCTAAAGGGCAAGAGGAAAGAGGGATTTGAACGGGGAGGAACAGGGATATGCAGGTGGGAAAAGTAACCTCCCGCCAGGATAAGAAAGGCGGGAGGGAGATTTAACAGATTAGAAAACGGGGGTTAGGGGCGGCTTGCCCTGCAGGACAGCGATGGCATTATCGGCTGCCAGCAGAGCCATAGCGGTGCGGGTCTCGCAACTGGCACTGCCGATATGGGGCAGCAGGACTGCGTTGTCCAGTTCCGCCAAGCCGGGAGCCAGCTCCGGTTCATGCTCAAACACATCCAGACCGGCGGCAAAGATGCGCTTTTCCTGCAAAGCCTTGACCAGCGCTGCTTCATCCACTACGGGACCTCTGGCGGTATTGACCAGAACGGCACTGGATTTCATCAGGGCAAGTTCTCGTTCGCCAATCAGATGTCGCGTCTGCGGGATTAAAGGAGTATGGATGGACACGAAGTCCGAGCACTGCAGCAGTCCGTCCAGAGGGACATATTCTGCAGCAAAAGGCAGGTGTGCCACAGCACCGGAGCTTTTGTAATAGAGGATTTTCATGTTGAAGCCAAGGGCTCGGGCTGCCACGGCAAGTCCGATTCTACCCAAGCCGATGATGCCCAAAGTCTTGCCAAAGATGTCCTGACCCAGCAGCAGCATGGGTTCCCAGCCGCGAAACTCACCTTTGCGCATTATCCTCTCCCCTTCCGGAAGCCTTCTGGCAGCAGCCATCAAAAGCGCCCAGGTCAGGTCGGCAGTGGATTCGGTCAAAGCATCGGGTGTGTTGGTAACGACAATTCCTCTTTGTTTTGCTGTGCCCAGGTCGATGTTGTTAAAGCCGGCGGCGTAGTTGCAGATGCCTTTCAGAGTAGGGCAGGCAGCCATAACTTCAAGGTCGATGGGATTGGTCAGCATGGGAATGATAACATCGCAACCGGGCAGGGCTGCGAAGATTTCCGCTTTGGTCATGTCGCGGTCTTCG
>DAHVPA010000039.1 GCA_027318525.1 Candidatus Cloacimonadota bacterium
AATCCAGATGGATATACTATGCCCCGATCAGGCTTAACCGGTGGTCTATGGGAGTTAAGTTTACTCATTCCGATATTATGGGAGATCTGAATGAAGTGAACTATATCTTCCGATTAATCCTAGGAATTGGACTGCTGCTGCTGCTGGCATTAATCTGGACACGTGTAATGACTATCTTCAAACCGTTGCGATTATTGTTGAAAGCTACTAATAAAATCGGTGGAGGAGATTTTAGCATAGAACTACCTGCCTCCAACAGGAAAAATGAGGTGTCACAGCTGACGGAGTCATTTGCTAAAATGCAGTCTGAATTAAAAGCTTACACGGAAAACCTGATTAAAACTACACGGGAAAAAGACAAGTTTGCATCGGAGATTAAATTTGCCGCCCAAATCCAGCAGCGTATTCTGCCAGCCAGCCAAAACCTGTTGGCAGATGTAAAAGAAGTTAATATCTATGGAATCCTGGAGCCGGCAGAAGATATTGGGGGCGACTTGTATGATGCTTTTATGATAGATGACAGATACTTGTGCTTTGCTATTGCAGACGTATTTGGTAAAGGGATAGTTGCGAGTATGCTGATGACCATCGTGCAGACACTTATCCGCTCACAATCACGCTACTCAACTTCCGCTGTTGCACTGGTGAAAGAGGTAAATTCCTATCTATGCCAGAACAAACGGCAGGGTAACTTCATCACTTTAATTGCAGGCATTCTGGACCTTAAGACAGGGGTGGTTGAATTCTGCAATGCAGGACATACTCCTATTTACTTAAAAAAAGCAAATCAGCAGTGTATCCGCTTTGGAGAAACGCATTCGACAGCTTTGGGGATGTTTGAAGATTTGAAGCTGGAATCCTCACTCATACCACTCGATATCGGGGATTTTCTTATCCTGTATACAGATGGGATAACGGAAGCAATGAATGTGGATGAGCAGTTCTTTGGTCTGGAAAGACTGGAAGATATTATCCTAATGATGCAAAATCCCTCTCCGGAAGGACTTGCCAAGTATATACTGCAGGAAGTGCGCCAATTTGCCGGTGAAGCAAAGCAAAGCGATGACCTATCAATCCTGGTTTTGAGATTTAACCATCCCAAATCATAATTGACTATATTGTTGGCTTGATTAACTCAAGTAGATAAGTAACTGCGGCAGCAGGTGTTTGAGTTCCATCCAGAATAGCTGAACGGGATTGTTTGTATGCCTGACTGAACATTTCATTATTAAAGAACTGATTATAAATGCAGTCTCTAAGCATTGAATCGAACCATTCCAGTTTCTGTGCAGTGCGCCGTTTCTGAAAAAGCCCAGTTGCATTAGTATGGGTGCGGAAGTCCGTAATAATCTGCCAGATGTGATCTATGTTGGTACCGTGGAGAGCAGAACAGGTGACAACAGGAGGAGTCCAGCCTTCAGAAACAGGCTGGAGAAAATGCAGAACACGTGTTAGCTCTGATTTGAAAAGTTCTGCTTTGTTCAAATTGTCGCCATCAGCTTTGTTAATAGCAATCATGTCAGCCAGCTCAATGATACCTTTCTTAATCCCCTGTAGCTCATCACCGGCTCCAGTAATCTGTAAAAGTAAGAAGAAATCAACGAGAGAACGCACGGTGACTTCAGATTGACCCACACCTACAGTTTCTATTAAGATAACGTCATAGCCGGCAGCTTCACAAGCTATGATTGTTTCCATAGTTTTACGGGCAACTCCACCTAGTATACCAGATGAAGGAGATGGGCGGATAAAGCTGTCTTGGGAGCGTGATAGCTTTTCCATTCTTGTTTTATCACCCAGGATACTGCCTTTGGATATAGTACTGCTCGGATCTATAGCTAGAACAGCTACACGGTGACCTTGATCAATGGCAGAGCAGCCAAAGGCTTCAATAAAGGTGCTTTTCCCGGCTCCCGGGACACCTGTAATCCCAATACGGATTGATTTTCCGGAATAAGGGATAAGCCTTTTAATCAGTTCCTGCGCATGTTGAATATGTCTGATTGAGTTGCTTTCTATCAACGTTATTGCTTTGGATAAAGTAGTTCTGTTACAAGATAAAACCCCATCCACCAGGATATCCAGATCATACTTTCTGCTGGTTTCTCCTCGTTTGGCTGATGATGAAGAAATATTCTTTTGCGTTTTATTACCTTCTACTATTCTGGACGCATAAGTCATATCAGCATTGGAGGGTGCCCATTCGGGCATCCTCGTCTTGCTCTTTTTCTTTTCATTCATGCCCGAATGCCATATCTATCAAACAGGAGATGCATAATATTAGTTGCTGCATCAGGTAATTTGGTTCCAGGTCCAAAGATTGCAGCAGCGCCCTGTTCCATCAAGAAATCATAATCCTGAGAAGGAATCACACCACCGACAATTACTATGATATCTTCTCTTCCAAGCCTTGTGAGTTCCTTAACCAATTGAGGTAATAATGTTTTATGTCCGGCAGCCAAAGAACTCATGCCAATCACATGTACATCATTTTCTACAGCCTGTCTTGCTGTTTCCTCAGGGGTTTGAAAGAGAGGTCCCACATCCACGTCAAAGCCCATATCTGCATAAGCTGTGCTGACAACTTTAGCTCCTCTATCGTGACCATCCTGACCCATTTTTGCTACTAGGATTCGGGGTCTGCGTCCTTCCTGGTCTGCAAATTTGTCGGTCATAGCGCGTACTTGTTCTATTTCACTCATGTTTCTATACTCACTGTTATACACGTTTGTTATAAGGTTGATATTTGCCTGATGTCTTCCGAAAACCTGTTCTAATGCTAATGATATCTCACCGAGAGTGGCTCTTTCTCTGGCGGCAATGATGGAAAGTTCCAAAAGGTTACCAACGCCTGTCTCTGCACATTTTGTAAGTGCATCCAAAGCTTCTGATACTTTTGTTTCATTTCTCCCTGATTTTAATTGCTTCAAACGGGAAATTTGTGCCTCCCTTACAGCGCTGTTATCTACTTCCAGGATATCAATTGGATCTTCTTCAGGTAAACGGTATTTATTGACTCCAACAATGGTTTCAGAGCCCGAATCAATCATGGCTTGTTTTCTGGCGCTGGCTTCTTCGATACGCATTTTGGGTAATCCATTTTCGATTGCTTTTGCCATTCCTCCCAAGCCTTCCACTTCCATGATATGTTGCCATGAACGCTGCATCAATTCATTGGTGAGAGTTTCCACATACCAGCTGCCGCCCCAGGGATCTATAACCTTGCAGATACCTGTTTCATTCTGCAGATACAACTGAGTATTCCTTGCAATCCGTGCCGAAAAATCAGTCGGCAAGGCTATTGCTTCATCCAAAGAGTTGGTATGCAGGGATTGGGTATGACCTAGAGTCGCGGCTAAAGCCTCGATACATGTTCTTGTGATATTATTGTATGGATCTTGTTCAGTGAGGCTCCATCCGCTGGTTTGGGAATGAGTGCGTAGTGCGAGGGATTTTGGATTCTTGGGATTGAATCCTTTTACTATCTTAGCCCACAAAACTCTGGCTGCCCGCAGTTTGGCGATTTCCATAAAATAATTCATACCTTCCGCCCAGAAGAAGGAAAGGCGTGGAGCAAAGACATCAATGTCTATTCCTGCTTTAATCCCTGTGCGTATATATTCCCAGCCATCAGCCAGGGTATATGCCATCTCCAGGTCAGCTGTTGCGCCTGCTTCCTGCATATGATAACCCGAAATGCTTATGCTGTTGAATTTCGGCATATGTCTGGAAGTATATGAGAATATGTCGGCAATAATCTTCATACTTGGTTCAGGCGGATAGATATACGTATTGCGGACCATGTATTCTTTGAGGATATCATTCTGGATAGTTCCGTTCAGCTGCTCAGGTTTTACGCCCTGTTCTTCTGCCGCAACTATATAGAAAGCCATAATGGGCAGGACTGCGCCGTTCATGGTCATAGATACTGACATTTGATCCAGAGGTATTCCATCAAACAGGATTTTCATATCGAGAATGGAATCGACAGCCACACCTGCTTTGCCGACATCTCCCATGACTCTGGGGTGGTCACTGTCATAACCTCTGTGCGTTGCCAGGTCAAAGGCTATGGAAAGACCTTTCTGACCCATGGCGAGATTGCGTCTGTAAAAGGCGTTGCTTTCTTCTGCAGTGGAAAATCCGGCATATTGCCTGATGGTCCATGGACGCTGAACGAACATGGAGGCATAAGGTCCGCGCAGATACGGAGGGAGACCTGAAAGGTATTCCAACAGAGGATTATCTTTCACATCATCTGCTGTATAAACCGGTTTGATGTTTAGCTGTTCATTGGTTTTCCAAAGCAAATGTTCAAAGTCCTTTTCTGCCTGTTGTTCAATAGCTGTCTTATATTTGTTCCAGTCCGCTTTTGTTGCAGTGAAAGCAGGTTTGATTGTAGTCAGATCAGGTTTCATTATAACACCCCCATCCTATTAGCAAGATCTTTTAATGTGTCCAAGGCGTTAGCCCTGATATGGATGAAGAGGTCAATGCCCTGTTGCTTATAGGTTTCCACCATGTCCTGCGGATATCCGGCTAAAATGAATATCATATCCTGTTTCTGTTTTCTTATTGATGCTATAAGTTGAGGAACAAGCTCTGGATACGTGTCGTCGGTGGAACAGATACATACTGTGCCGGCTTTTGCTTTAATGGCTGCAGCTACAGCCTTTTCCACTGTATCAAATCCATCGTTGGATTCAACATAGAATCCTCCCACCTGCAGAAAACCCTGAGCAAAATCTGCCCTGGCTTTGTGCTGGGAGATGGGTCCCATATTGGCAAGAAAGACAGAAAGCACGGTTTTATTGGTTTGCTGGTAATCAACAACCCTGGTACGCAGGTTTTCCAGACCCTCAGTGACATATGCTAGAGGCAGTGCCGGTGCTTTCAGGCAGCCCTCGGCAGGAACAATGCAGTCAAAAGCTTCCTCCAGAGTAGCTCCCATCAGAAAAGCTTCCACCAGATATTCTACAACCCGAATATCCTTGCAGTTTTCGGTGAGTTCATTCAAAGCCTGCTCCAGACCCGGGCGCGTTGAATCTTCAACAGCAATGACTTTTTCATAATGAGTTAGCAGGTCGCACATACAATTTGCGCCAGAGCTTTCCAGAGGCTGTTCCAGTGGATTGGCAAACATATTGATGCCGACATAGACATCCTTTCTTTTCTCAGCATTCTGCTTGCGTTCCGAAGCTTTCTGAGCAGTCTCAGACTGGATTTGTCCCGCTAACACAGCCTTGTAAAAACCTCCCTGCGCTTCAATACTCTGCAGCTTAGCCCAGGCTTTTTCAGCTAATTGCGAAGTAAGTTTTTCCACATAGTAACCCCCTCCGGCAGGGTCTGTCACTTTACTGAGATGAGCTTCTTCCTGCAGAATGATCTGCTGGTTGCGGGCGATGCGTCTGGAGAATTCATCATCAGGTCTGATTCTGACATCAAAGGGAGTCACTTCCAGACTGTCAATGCCTCCAATCACACCGCTGAAACTTTCAGTCGTAGTTCTCAGGATATTGACATAAGGGTCATATAGGGTCTTATTGAATTCTGAAGTAACGCCGTGAATCCAGACCTTTTGTAGCTCAGCCGGAGCTTTATAGGCTTGCATGAGTTCTGCCCAGAGGAGTCTGGCAGCTCTGACTTTGGCAATTTCCATAAAGAGGTTGGAGCCCAGGGAAAGATTTATCTGAAAGCGCGGAACAATCTGTTCGAGCGTCAATCCTTTTTCCAGCATAGCATTGATATATTCATGGGCAGTGGACATCACATAAGCCAGTTCACTGAGAGAATCAGCACCTCGGTTGCCCCAGAAAGTCCCGTCCACTATGATTGTTCTCAGTCCGGGAGCATGGACAGCAGCCCAGGCAGACATTTGAGCCAAAGTTTGCCATTTATCTTCTTCGCAGAAAGGCAATTCTCCATCCTCTACCAGAGCTGCAATCAGGTCAAAACCCACACAGCCACGCAGATCGGAGTAATCTATTCCTTTCTTTTTGCAATATGCTGCCAGCAAGCCCAGATGAGTTATGCTGGCTTCACCTCCATTGATAAAAATGGGAACTGCCGACAGTTCCACATTATTAAGCAGGATTGACATGTCCTCCAAATCGTTTAGCCAGATGCCATCGGGATCGAGCGCATCAAAGGGAGGAATTGTAGCCCAACGGGTGAATCTATCGAGTTTGAGATTAACGGAGTTCAAGCCGCGTGAAAGTTCATCCAACAGGATTCTATTGGCTTCGGCAGGATGCCAGGCGTTTTGGGGTTGGGCAATTACCCAGCCATTCAATGAATTGCCTTCAGCATTGTTTCCACGCACAAAAGGCGGCTGTCCCGGCAGGGAATTGAGGTGAGGCAAATCCTGGATGTCTTCTTTGCGATAGATGGGTTGCAGGTCAATACCTTCATAGGTTTTGGTTATCATCGCTTTTTCAAACGGCACGCCCTTGAGCGTTTCTTCAACAGCCTTGAGCCAATCCTCCCATTGGTTGGGGGGAAATTCAGCCTTAATATCGAGTGCCTTTGGTTTTGCGCTCTCGTTATCCATACGGCTTCTCCTTTTATTTCTATACTTATGTTTATAATTCAGGAGTTGCAGCCGGCATTGCTGCCGGCGGGGATTTTTATTGAATCCCTTATGTTTAACCATTTTACTGACAATAGTAAAACAGGCAAGGATTTTCTCTGTTGCACAATCCAGGCAGAGAGTTTGCAGAGAGTCTGCTGAGGCAAAGTCTCGCCAAAACCCCTCCGGGAGCTTTTCCCGGGTTATGGAAAGTGTGTTGCCGAGTTTGCTATTGACGAATAAGACAATCAACAAAAAATGTATTTTCTTTATGTATAAATGAGAGGTTATCCATGCGATATGATGTAATTGTGATAGGAGCAGGTCCGGCAGGGCTTTCGGCAGCTATTTATGCAGCCAGGGGCGGACTCAAGGTTGCAGTATTTGAAAAAGCCATGATTGGCGGACAAATCACAGTAACTGAAGATGTTGAGAACTATCCGGGTTTTGAGCATGCCATTACCGGATTTGACCTGACCGATACGATGAAACGTCAGGCACAGAGATTCGGGGCTGAATTTATCGAAGCGGAAGTAACCTCACTCGGTTTGGAAGGCAAATGCAAGATTATCGGCACCTCCGACAACGAATACCGCACCAAGGCAATAATCTATTGCTCCGGGGCATCTCCACGCAGGCTTAACGTTCCGGGAGAAGAACGCCTCACCGGGCGCGGGGTTTCTTATTGTGCCACTTGTGACGGCGCATTGTATCGTGGAAAAACCGTGGCTGTGATTGGTGGAGGGGATTCCGCCATTGAAGAAGGGATGTTCCTCACAAGGTTTGCCGAAAAAGTATATGTCATTCATCGCAGACACGAGCTGAGAGCGCAATACATCATTCAGCAGCGTGCATTTAAAAATCATAAAATGGAATTTGTCTGGGACACGGTTGTTCAGGAAATCAAAGGTGAAGCCAAAGTGTCCGAAATTGAGCTCTATAACCGCAAGACTGATAAGATAAACTTCCTTACCGTGGATGGAGTATTCATCTATGTAGGTATCCTGCCAAATACGACCCTGCTTGAATCAAGACTAAATCTCGACTCCGGTGGATTTGTCCTAACTGACGAATACATGCACACAAACGTCCCCGGTATCTTTGCCGCTGGAGACGTTCGCAGCAAAGTGCTCAGACAAGTGGTTACGGCAACCAGCGATGGTGCGATTGCTGCCTGGAGCGCAGAAAAATGGATAGAGGACAATCAGGAATACTTTGGAGCGGAGAAATGATTACAGGCAAAGAAATCAGACAGCAATTCGTTGATTTCTTTATCAGCAAGGGACATACTTTCGTTCCATCATCACCGGTAATCCCGACGGATGACCCGACTTTGCTGTTTACCAATGCAGGTATGAACCAGTTTAAAAATATCTTCCTGGGATTGAAAGAACCCTCCTTCCCACGGGCCGCCAATAGTCAGAAATGCATCAGAGCCGGGGGTAAACATAACGATTTGGAAGAAGTAGGCAAAGACGGTTATCATCATACCTTCTTTGAAATGCTGGGGAATTGGTCTTTTGGTGATTATTACAAGCAGGAAGCCATTACCTGGGCGTGGGAACTGCTGACCGAAATCTGGAAACTTCCCAAAGATAAACTTCATGCCACAGTGCATCATACTGATCAGGAAGCATTTGAACTTTGGCAAAAAAATACCGACATCAACGCGAACTACATCACCTATCATGGGGACAAGGACAACTTCTGGGAAATGGGAGAAACAGGACCCTGCGGTCCCTGCTCAGAAATACACTTCGACCGGGGTGAGAATTATTGCGACAAAAGTCAGACTCAAGGTCACGAATGCAAAGTAAACGGAGACTGTGCACGCTATATCGAGCTGTGGAATTTAGTCTTTATCCAATATAACCGTGATGATCGGGGAACACTGCATCCATTGCCCAATCGTTATGTTGACACGGGAGCTGGTTTGGAAAGGATTTGCCAGATACTGCAAAATCAAACATCTAACTATCACACCGACCTCTTTCTTCCAATTCTGGACCATATTTCAGCACTCAGTTCAATACCCTATTCCAAAGAAGATGGCATCTCCCATCGCGTCATTGCCGACCATATCCGTTGCCTCAGTTTTGCGCTGGCAGATGGCGGATTCCCTTCCAATGAAGGAAGAGGTTATGTTTTACGTAGGATTCTACGCAGAGCTGCCCGGCATGGAAGGTTGCTCAATCTGCATGAACCCTTCCTTTATAAACTTGTTGATACGGTTATTGAGGTCATGGGTCATCATTATCATGAATTGATAGAAAAACAACACTATGTAAAATCAGTGATCAAAGCCGAAGAAGAACGCTTCAACCAGACATTGGACACAGGTTTAGATAAATTCAATGCAATAGTATCAGAACTGAAAGGGGACACGATTCAGGGCAGTGATGCTTTTACATTGTATGATACTTATGGTTTTCCCCTGGACTTGACTACAATTTTAGCAGAAGAACGAGGTCTACTGGTTGACCTGGCAGGCTTTGAAGCTGAGATGGAGTTGCAGAAAGCCCGTGCCCGTGAAGCAGGCAATTTCAAGCATAATTTCACGCAGATGGAATGGATAGAGCTTTCTGACATCCAGGGAACTACTTTTGTCGGATACACTGAACCATCAGTCCAGACTCTGGTAACACGCTATACGCTTGATGACAACAACGGTATAGCCTTCCAACTGGAAAAGACTCCTTTCCTGGCAGAAGCAGGTGGTCAGGTAGCAGATACCGGCACTGTCAGCAATGCCGGCTTCCATATTGAAGTTACTGACGTCAGGAAACAGAATGACAGCTATATTCATTATGGAAAGCTGGTTTCAGGAGTGGTGGACGCCAATCCCGTAACTGCAAGCATTAATCCTGAGCAAAGAAAACGAACTGCCCGCAACCACACAGCCACTCATCTTCTGCACAAATCGCTGAGGACTGTTTTAGGCGAGCATGTGCAACAAAAAGGTTCGCTTGTATCACCGGATTATCTGCGTTTTGACTTTGCTCATTTCGAAGCTTTGAGTAAGGAGCAGATTCGCCAAACCGAGCAGCTTGTAAACGAACAAATCCTTGCCAATATTGCTGTCAGAACAGATATTATGAATATAGAAGACGCCCGCAAAACAGGAGCTATGGCGCTATTCGGCGAAAAGTATGGCGAAGAGGTCAGAGTTGTCAGTGTAGAGCATTTTTCCCGTGAATTGTGTGGCGGAACACATGTAGCTGCAACCGGCGACATCGGATTTTTCAAGATAACAGCAGAGACTTCCTCAGCAGCCGGAATTCGTAGAATAGAGGCGTTGACAGGCGATGCTGCCATGCGATGGGTGGATGAACTGCAGGATAATTTTTCCCGAGTGGCGGAAAAGCTTAATACACCTCAGAAGAAGCTATTTGAACGGATAGATTTATTACTGAAGCAACAATCGGATATGGCAAAAGAACTCGAATCTCTTAAGCAAAATGCTGCTCTGGATGCAGTAAAAGCCTTGGAGGAGCAGGCAGAAGTCAGGGATGACTACAAGCTGATCATTACTAAGGTCAATGCCACTACTACCGATGAAGTCAGGCAGTTGGGAGATGCCCTTAAGGAAAGTGCCTCCTCAACTGTAGCCGTTCTATTCGCCACTTTCGATGATAAGGTGACAATCAATGTAACCGTCAGTAAAGATTTGACAGGAAGATTTCACGCCGGCAAATTAGCAGGGCAGATAGCAGCCTGGGTGGGTGGAAAAGGCGGCGGCAAGCCTGATAGTGCCATGGCTGGCGGAAAGGACATCCTCGCTTTGGATAACGCTATAGCGGAGACAAAGAAACTGCTGTCCTGATGAAAATCCTGATTATCCGCCTCAGTTCACTGGGTGACATCGTCCTGACCGAACCCATTATCCGAAGACTAAGAAAAGTCTTTCCTGAAGCGGAACTCCACTATCTGGTCAAGGAACAATTCAGCTCTATACCGAAAGCTTTCGGAACAGATTTGCAGATATTATCATACAGAAAATCCCCCGGATTTCATTTTGGACTGATGAGCCGGCGTTATGACTATGTGTTTGATTTGCACAACAAATTCTCCACCTGGCTGCTAAAGCTTTTTTGCTACTCTGCCAAAATCTTCACCTATGACAAGATGCATCGTTTGCGACGCAGGATAACTCAGCATAAGACTTCTGCTGCGATTCCCTCCACTCTGGAGTCATACCGCAGTGCGCTTACACAGGCTGCCAGGCTGACAGGAAGGTCTGAACTGGCTCAAGAGCTGGATTTTCCCATTCTGAAAGCAGATGATAAGGTCATGGATAGCATCAGAAAACGTCTTGCAGATGCTTCAAACCAGAAGACAATTGCACTCTTTCCCGGCGCCACTCATTATACAAAGCGTTATCCGGCAGAGCTTTTTGCCGAATTTATCCGACTGTCGGGTGACAGGTATAGATTTCTGTTATTGGGCAGTAAGCAGGAACAGACTGTTTGTGAGAGAATTCAAGCGCTCGCTTCGGTGAATGTCCTCAATCTGTGCGGAGCATTCAACCTGACAGAGCTGCTTGCCGTCATCAGTTGTGCCGACGGAGTTGTGACCAATGACAGTGGTCCCATGCATCTGGCGGCAGCTTTGGGCATCCCTCTTGTGGCAATCTTTGGCGCAACTCATCCAAGGCTTGGATTCAAGCCGCTATCAGAGCGGGCTGTTGTTCTCAGCAGCGAACTTTCCTGCCAGCCTTGTTCATTGCACGGAAGTGAGAAGTGTCCTCTGGGACATTTGCAGTGCTTGCATAACATCAATCCCAAATCCATTCTGGAAGCTCTCACTAATTTATTATAAACCTTTCGCATTTTAATCCCAAATCCTCTTTGTTAAAAACAGAACTATTTCTCAATTCAGGTTATGCTTATACAGAGGTTTTCCGGAGGCATAGTCTCTGCAAACTCTCTGCAAAGTCTCCGGATGAATTAAGGATGAGGAATAAAAAAAGGCTCCGTGATAGGAGCCAAGATATTTATCGGGCAATAGGTTATACTTATCAGAACCGGGCTGAGAGAAAGAGAGAAGGGGAGTTTTTGTAATACTGGATTGAGGGGCGGACGCTGACCCACTTTTTGCGAAGTCTGAGCATATCAATCGAGCTGAGCACGTGATTGGCAATGATAATCCCCGTAATCAGTTGTGCTTGGTCTTTGAGCTCCAGAACTTCCTTACGTTTGGTGCTGTAATTTCTGCGGAGGGTATAGCTGTCCCACGCCCAGGATAATGAATCGGGCATGGCATTGTCATTGATAAAGTCCTGTTGCAGTGCAGGATTATCCGGATAGGTGTCCAGAGCAGTCTGGCGAATCATAGCATTATATCCGCCGGCTTCAAAACCGCTGGTATCATAGCGGGAAAGGAGTTTGAGATAATCTTCCGAATAGCTGCCGGGATAGACATGAGCAAACTTCAAGGCGTATTCATAGGCTTCTTTTCTGCGCAAATCCTGTTCATTGCTGTTATAGAAACGTCCCGACCATAGCAGTGCTTCAGCGGTCAGCATGCCATATCCATAATTGCGGTCTATCGAGACATGTCCCCATCCGGGCAGGATGGCTGATTTTAGAAGGGGGCTGAGGGTCAGT
>DAHVPA010000003.1 GCA_027318525.1 Candidatus Cloacimonadota bacterium
ATGGGGCTTTATGGCATCGGCTTTGGCGCAGTGGGCATGCTGGCAACTTTGGGCGTGACCCTGGCGATGGATGCTTATGGTCCGATTGCAGATAATGCCGGTGGCAATGCCCAGATGTCTGAACTGCCGGAACACGTGCGCGAAATGACTGATAATCTGGATTCGGTGGGCAACACAACAGCCGCCACAGGCAAGGGCTTTGCCATCGGTTCCGCAGCCCTCACAGCCATGGCTTTGCTGGCAGCTTATCTGGAAGAAGTGCGCAACGGATTTCACCTGATGAGCCTCAAATCTCACACCATCCCCATTTTGAACATACATTACAATGCCTATATGACTGATAAAGTGGCGGCTTCCAAAGCAACCATTGCCGACTTTATCTCCTATTATCAGATCAATGTGCTCAATCCCAAGTTTTTACTGGGTATCTTTGTCGGCGCCATGGTGACCTATCTGTTTTCCTCGCTAACGATTAAAGCAGTGGGCAGAGCTGCGGGCAAGATGGTGGCAGAAGTGCGCCGCCAATTTAAGGAAATTCCCGGTATCCTGGAAGGCAAGAGCAAGCCGGATTATGCACGCTGCGTAAAGATTTCCACTGTGGGAGCCCAAAGGGAAATGGTGCTGCCGGCGATGGTCGGAATCCTGACCCCCGTAGTGATTGGTCTGATTCTGGGTGTGGCGGGAGTTCTGGGAGTCCTGGTGGGAGCTTTGTCCTCCGGATTTGTGCTGGCTGTAATGATGAACAATGCTGGCGGCGCCTGGGATAACGCCAAGAAATATGTGGAATCAGGAATGTTCGGCGGCAAGGGTTCGTCCTCCCACAAAGCAACTGTGGTGGGTGATACGGTGGGTGACCCGTTCAAAGATACAGCCGGTCCCTGCATGAATATCCTGGTCAAGCTGATGAGCATGGTTTCCATCGTGTTTGCCGGACTGATTGTAGGCTATTCCCTCAATGTGGAAAGGATAAATCCGCCTTTCTCCGGCGTTAAACTGGATAAATCAGCTCAGAATAAAGTGGAATGGGTGTCTCAGGCAGAATATGACCTGATGCAGAAAGCTCAAACACCCTGCCTGCAGGAACCTTGCATCCTTGATTCTACCGGGCAGGTGACCCCGTAAAGCAAGGCTTTTGCATTCTGAGATAAATAAAATCAAGAGAGGACTTTGGTCACCCCAAAGTCCTCTTATCCAAATCGCAAACATAAGCTAAGGGAGTCTGTATGATATTGATGCTGTTACAGATAATCGGTTCACTGGGCGTCTTTTTGTATGGCATGAAAGTGATGAGCGACGGATTGCAGAAGTCTGCCGGTCATAGGTTGCAATCCGTGCTGAATTTTATGACGCAGAACCGGTTTATGGGCGTTTTAACAGGTGTGGTCGTAACGGGAATCATCCAATCCTCATCAGCGACCACGGTCATGGTGGTAAGCTTTGTGAATGCAGGGCTTTTATCACTGACCCAGGCAATCAGGACTATCATGGGAGCCAATATCGGGACGACCGTTACCACCTGGATAGTGTCCTACCTCGGATTCAAGGTCGATATTGCCACAATAGCAGTGCCGATTGTGGGCATCGGTTTGCCTTTTATGTTTGCCAAACAGAGGAAATACAGGGATTTCGGGGACTTTCTGATCGGATTCGGGCTGCTGTTTATCGGCTTGGGCTTCCTCAAGAATTGCGTTCCCGACATCACACAATATCCCAGCACCCAGGAATTCCTGAGCAATCTATCTTCCTACGGAGTATGGTCATATCTGCTCTATGTGGCTGCCGGAACCATCCTGACCATGATTATCCAATCCTCCAGCGCTATGATGACAGTCACGGTCGCCATGGCATATAAGGGCTGGCTGGATTTGCCAAGCGCAGCAGCATTGTGCCTGGGTGAAAACATCGGCACCACCATCACAGCCTATCTGGCGTCCCTGGGCACCAACGTCAATGCACGCAGAGCAGCCAGGGCACACACGTTGTTCAATGTAATAGGCGTCATCTGGATGAGCTTTGTATTCAGATATTATCTGCAGTTCCTGGAATGGATAGTGCCCTGGGATTATGAAGCCAGAGTCAATTTTCCGCTCAACCTGGCGCTGTTTCACACATTGTTCAATACCTGCAACACCCTGCTCTTGATTTGGTTTGTGCCGCAGTTTGCCTGGGTGGTGGAGCGCCTGGTCAAGCCTTCCTCGCGGGACAAGGATACGTCCTATAAGCTACAGTATATATCCGGGGCTTTGCAGGACACAGCTGATATGAATATCATCGAAGCCAAGAAAGAAATGGAGAAAATGGCGCAGATTGTCGTCAACATGTATGACGAGACGATGGAGGTCTTTCACAACCCCAACAAGCATCTGGAAACCAAGGTCGAAAACATCGGCAGAACAGAAGAACTGACAGACCAGATGCAGGTGGAAATCACTTCCTATCTGCAAAAATGCGCTCAGGAAAACCTCAGCGAAACAAACTACAATAACCTTAATTTCCTGATCCGCATTATCCACGAACTGGAAAACATCGGCGATTGCAATTACAACATCTCCAAAGCTATCAGACATAAACACGATAAGAAAATCCTGCTCAGCCACCAGGCTTCGGAAGACATCAATAAATTATCCGGACTGACTAAATCCTTTTTGGATAAAACCCGCGCTTCCATCAACGGAGGCATCAGCTCTGAGGAACTGCAGCAGGCTTTTGAACTGGAAAGCGTCATCAATGAACTGCGGCGCACCATTCACAAAGCTTCACGTTCCCGCATGCAGCAAGGCGAAGATGTGCGGGGTGAAATGCTTTTCCTTGACCTGGTTAAATACCTTGAGCACATTGGCGACAACTGCCTGAACATAATGCAGGCGCTGAACCAGATTAAAGCATAATGCGGAGGAATTGATGCAGATAGAAGAAATCCACGCCAGAGTATTGGATACCAGTGCAGTGCTGGACAAAGTCAGAGCTGAAATCGGCAAGGTAATAGTAGGTCAGGAAGCTGTCATCGACCGTCTGATTATTGGTTTGCTGGGCAATGGTCATGTCCTGCTGGAAGGTGTTCCCGGCTTAGCCAAGACGCTGATTGTCAGCACCCTTGCCCAGAGTATGACCTCTACCTTCAAACGCATTCAGTTCACCCCTGACCTGTTGCCGGCAGACATCACCGGCACCATGATTTACAACCAGAAGGAAGGTGTTTTCTATCCCAAGCAGGGACCCATCTTTGCCAATTTTATCCTGGCGGACGAAATCAACCGTGCCCCCAGCAAAGTGCAATCAGCTTTGCTGGAAGCGATGCAGGAACGTCAGGTTACCATTGGCGATACGACCTTTATCCTGCCCAAGCCATTTCTGGTGATGGCAACCCAAAATCCTCTGGAACAGGAAGGAACCTATCCTTTACCGGAAGCTCAGGTGGACCGCTTTATGCTCAAGCTCAGGATTAACTATCCGGATTTCAATGCAGAAAAGCAGATTATCCACCGCATGGTCAGGGATGAAACGATTCCTGTGCAGCCTGTGCTGCGTCCCGAGGATATTGAACGGATGCGGGAAGTCATCAAAGACGTATATATGGAAGACAAACTCAATGACTATATCCTGCACCTTGTCTTTGCCACCCGACAGCCCCAGCGCTATCCAAGGCTTTCTTCACTGCATGGTCTTATTGATTGCGGAGCTTCACCCCGAGCTTCAATCTATCTGGCTCGTGCCGCCAAAGCCCATGCCTATCTGGAACACCGCGGTTATGTCATCCCGGATGATATCAAAGCCATCGGCAAAGACGTCCTGCGTCACCGCATCATCCTTTCCTATGAAGCGGAAGCGGAACAGATGACTTCGGAAGATATCGTCAACCGCATCTTTGACGAAGTCGAAGTTCCATAAAAAACCAGCGTGACGTATAACAAGCTGTCTTTTCGCCGGCAATTTATCCTCGGGGATAAGCCTGCTGATATGCAAGGCTGGAAGCAATATTCCCTTGGCGACAGAATAATAGTCACAGCCCATCCTGACCTGCAGGTTGTCCTTTCAGAGCATCCCCATTCCACATTAATGCTGATGGGATATATCCTTGATGCGGAAAACCCATGTGATTCCGATGTGCAAATCCTGCAGAGGATGCATACAGGTATAATGTCAATTGACCAGATCGTTAGCAGAACCGACTGCTTTTCCGGACGCTGGATGCTAGTTTACCATGACATTAATCGAACATTCCTTATAGGTGATGCTTTTTGTCTAAGGGACGTATATTACTGTAAACATAATGGAGCAGTTTGGTGTGCTTCCCAACCGCATCTGCTGGCAAAAATACTAAACATTCCGAAAACGCAGGACCCGGAGAAGGCAGAATATTTCTCTGCAGACAATATTGGGAAGCTGCATGGCAAGGTAGCTACTGACCTCACAGTATACGATGGTATAAGAAGGTTACTGGCAAATTACTATCTTGATTTAAACACGGGCAGGGCGGATAGATTCAAGTTTAATCTGCCTGAACAGATACTCCCGCTGCATCAGGTAATCTCAGAAAACTCTCTGCTTATGCAGAACATCCTCCTGGCAGCACATAACAGGTTTCCTTTGATGCTGGGTTGCACTGCAGGCTATGACAGCAGAGTCCTGTTAGCATCCTGCAGGAATATAGCCCCTGAGCTGTTTTTTTACATTTTCCACTTTGCTTATATGGACTCCACCCACATAGACATCAGGGTACCACAGACGATGTTTGCCAGACTTAATCTGCCTTATCATATCCTGAGTCCTAAACAAGAGCCAGAGGCGGAATTCGTTGATGCTTATCTGCATAACACCATGTATCCCAACGAAGCTATACTGCCTTGTACTTATGAGCAATACAAGAATTTTGACGGTTATCTGAATGTGTCGGAAAATACTATTACGATGGTGAAAGTATATTCGCCAAGACTCAAACAGAATACCGCTGCTGAGCTGGCTGCAGCCTATACTCAGCCGCCCAAGCAGTTTATTTTGGATTGGATGCAAGGCTGGATTACCTATGCCAAGAAAAGTTTAGACCTGGAAAGAATCAACCTGTCAGACCTTTATTTTTGGGAAGTATTCCTCTCCAATCTGCTCGGACCTGCAGCCACAGAACAGGATATCGGCATTGACGACCTGAGCCCTTCCAACTGCCGCAAATTCATGTATAATGCTTTTTCTGTGGATTATAAATACCATCAGGAGCGGTTTTCCTATATCTTCCATGATAAGATGATCGCCCATATGTGGAAAGAGCTGGGCAGTTTCCCCATAAATCCGGGTCTTAAATACCGGATGTTCCGCTTGCTCAGAAAGCACAATCTTTACTTTGACATCAGACATCTGAAGTCAGTTCTCTCTTCCTTGAGGGTGGCATAAAGTGGCACAGAGCGCTGCTGAAATCCTCAAACGTGTCCGCCGCATCGAGATTAAGACGCGCAACCTGGTGCAGGAAGTCTTTACCGGTGAATATCATGCCCTCTTCAAGGGGCAGGGTCTGGAATTCAATGAAGTGCGCGAATACCAGCCCGGAGACAGCTATCGCGATATTGACTGGAATGTTTCCGCCCGCTTCGGACATCCCTATATCAAGAAATTCCGCGAGACGCGTGAGCTGAACGTCCTCTTCATTGTTGACCTCAGCGCTTCCAACCAGTTTGGCACCAAAGGTCAGCTCAAAGCCGAGTTTATTGCAGAGCTTACAGCCGTGCTTTCCTTTTCCGCCTTATCCAATCAGGACAAAGTTGGCTTGCTGCTGTTCACCGATGTGATTGAAAAATACCTCCCACCCCGCAAAGGGAGGAAATATACTCTGCAGATTCTGCGCGACATCCTTTATCACGAGCCATTGGGCAAAGGCACCGACCTTGCAGGAGTGCTGTCCTATGCGGTGCGTCTCCTGAAAAAGCGCAGCATCGTCTTTGTCATTTCAGATTTTCAGGCTCATGACTATCAGAAACCGCTGCAGTTGCTTTCCCAAAAGCATGACGTGATTGCCTTGCAGGTGATTGACCCGGCGGAAAGGGATTTGCCTGCCGGCGGACTGGTGCGTTTGTTTAATCCGGAAACCGGTGACAGCGACATCATTGATTTGTCCAATCCCAAGCTGCACAGGCGTTACAAGCACTTTGCCGAGGTCGAGCAGGAACAGCTCATTAAAAAAATGACTCTGGCTAAGGTGGACCTGCTCCAGCTCAGGACAGACGAACCTTATGTCGGCACGCTTTCCAGATTCTTCCAAAACCGCGTCCGCAAACGCCGCTGAAGCTAATCCCGACACTCTCTGCCACAGTAGTTAAATTTCTTATTTTTACAGATTTATAAACAATTGTCTTGACGTCTCCGGCTTGCCTTGAGAATTATATTTTCAGCCTGCACATCTTACATGAGGGGGTTTGTGCCATGCTGAAAAAAGTTGTCCTGCTTCTTTTGACGGGATTAGCCATCTGCATCCTGACTGCTCAGAATCCGTCTTCAGAGCTGGTGCTCTGGGGTGCCAAATACGGCTCTTCCACCCAGTTTTCCCAATCATTCAACAGCATCGGTGCAGGCAACTACCACGGTTTGGCGGTTAAACTCGATGGCAGCCTGCTGTCCTGGGGTTCAAACGGCTATGGCAAATGTTTGTGTCCGGCAGGAAATGATTTTGTGGCAGTGGCGGGAGGCAGATATCACAGTCTGGCGTTGCGGCAGAGCGGAATTGTGGAAGCCTGGGGCTGGAACAATGACGGTCAGCTCAATATCCCCAATATCATTCCTTACACCGCGATTGAAGCCGGCAGAATGTTTAGCCTGGCGCTCAGAGCTGATGGCAATGTCTTTGTCTGCGGGGATAACAGCTATGGTCAGTGCGATAGCCCTTACATCGAAGATTGCGTTAAAATCGCCACCGGTCTGGAGCATTGTCTGGCACTGAGAAGCGACGGCACACTGCTGGCTTGGGGCAATAATCTTTCCGGTCAGTGCGATGTCCCCTCCGGTATGCAGTTCACAGATATGGCAGGCGGACTTGAACACACAGTGGCAATCAGGGCGGATGGCAGTCTGGCAGCCTGGGGCGGAAATTCCTTTGGTCAGTGTGAAGTGCCTTTGGGCAATGATTATATGGCCGTAACGGCGGGGGATTATTTCAGCGTTGCCCTGCATTCCAACGGCAGTGTCGAGGTATGGGGAGATAATTCCTTTCATCAGTTGGAAGCGCCCTCCGGACTTACCTTTTGCATGATATCCGCAGGTGAATACAACTGCATCGGACTCACCACCGATATGCACATCGTTTGTTGGGGCGATAACATGCATACGCAGAACAACTGCCCTCAGGGAGCGGGATTTCTGGCGGCAGACTTTGGCTACAATCACGGAATTATGCTCAAGGCAGACCACAGCCTGACGGGATGGGGGTTTAACCAAAGCGGACAAAGCACTCCGCCGGCAGGCAATGACTTTATTGCTGTTGCCTGCGGAGACAGCCACAGCGTGGCATTGAGGTCTGACGGCTCCATTGCTGCCTGGGGCTGGAACGGGTATGGTCTGTGCAATGCACCGCAGGGTCCCGGATATGATGCCATTGCTGCCAGAGGATTTCACAGTCTGGCTTTATACGATGGCTGTATCGCGACCTGGGGCGTGAATGAATATGGTGTTTTCGACATCCCGACCGGTTACGTGTTCAGCAAAATTGCCACAGGCTGGCGCAACGGACTGGCAATTACTGCATCAGGCACACTGGTTGCCTGGGGGGATAATACATACGGTCAGTGTAATGTGCCGGGCGGAAATGACTTTGTCAAGATTGCCTGCGGAGGGATGCACTGCCTTGCTTTACGCAGCAACGGCACTCTGGTTGCCTGGGGGGATGATGCTTATGGTCAGACATGGGTTCCCCCGGGAAGCAACTTCATAGATGTTGCAGCCGGATATTATCACAGTGTAGCGCTCAGGGCGGATGGCACCGCCATTGCCTGGGGCAACGATACAGCCATGCAGGCTCATACTGCTCCGGGCTCCGGATATACTTTCATCGCAGCCGGTTTCAGCACCAATGTCGGCTTGCGCAATCTTTCCACTTTCCAGTCAGACAGCACCCAGGATGTCCCCGTTATCCCGATGGTGCATCTTGCTCCCAATCCCGTCTGTTCCGGTGGTGTGGTCAGGTTCATCATAAATCTGCCCTCCCGTTCTCTGGAAACAGTCAACATCTACAACCTGCTGGGGCAAAAGGTAAAAAGTCTGCCCTGCAACCCCTCTGATGAAGAACTGACCTGGGATACGCGGGATAGCTCCAATCGGCTGTGTCCGCGCGGCATCTATTTTTACCGGATTAAGAGCAAGGCAGGCTACATAAGCGGAAAGCTTGTCCTGCTGGGCAAATCCCTGCGCTGAAAAGCTGTCATCCCATTTCTGAACCGGTCGGAATTGAGTTCCCCCGGTTTCTGATTTTCGTTTTCTTGCATAATCGCTGCGAAGGGTCATCGAGGGGTCTTCGAGGGCTTTCCCCACGTTGACCCCTCCGGGCAAAAGAGGAAGAGAGGCATTTGTCAATCATATTCGGAAGAGATAAACCGTGGGCTGTATTGATTAGACTTGACGGAGGAGGCAGGGTCAGTATTTTGCTATTCTATGGAAAAGAATGGGTCAACCGTGATGCACAAAACCCGGCAGTCAGTTTGGCGCAAGACATTATCCCTGCGGGGAAGTGCTGCAGCCCGGGCTGGAGCGCTGTGTCTGCTGCTGGGTGCCATCCCTCTGGCGGGTCTGGTCAATCAGGAAGTCTCCAAGCCGGATACGCTTTATCTGGGCAGCAGCTTCGAGCTTGACCTCACCTCCGAAGCAGAAATCACGGATGTCCTGGTTCCCGACACGCTGCAGGCTTTCGCCGTCAAGGCAAAAACCGTGCTCAAACCCAAGGGCAGACCCAAAGGCTTGCGTCTCACGATTGTGGCGCTGGACACGGGTGAGCAGGTTTTTCCAGCTCTGACAGTGAAGAAACTTTCTCCAGACAGGGCAACGGAGCTGACCAGACCTTTCCGGCTGGAAATCATGGAAACGCGGGCTGAACAGGATTCCGTCCTGCGGGAACTGGCTCCGGTCCATAAAGTCAGAGGCGAACTTCCGCTCTGGCTCTATTATGCCCTGCCCCCTTTCCTGCTGCTGCTGGCTTTGGCTGCTCTGCTCTGGTATCTGAGGCAGAGACGAAAAAAGCAATCGGAGCAAAGGCGCACTGCTCCTGCCCTGATAGATAGCCGTCCGAACTGGAAACGCGCTCTGGAAGACCTCTATGAACTCAATCAGAAAAAGCTTCCGCAGCAAGGTGAATTCATTGCCTATTATTTCCGGCTGTCTGAAATCATGAAGGTCTATCTGGAATCGGAATATGGCTTTCCAGCCAATGAAATGACCACCCGCGAAATCAGGCACCACCTCAAATACCATCACAACCTTCAGCTTCCCGAGCAGGAAAAACTGATAAACTGGCTGCAGGACGGGGATAGGGTCAAATTCGCCAAATATTTGCCCGGCTTGGATGAATGCGAAGCGAGTATGGACTGGTTTATGCGCTGGCTGATGCAAAACCGCAAGACACCTGCCGAGGGTGCAGACGGGGCGGAGTCATGATAGATTTCTACAGTCCCTGGTGGCTATTCGCGCTGCTGCTGGCACCGCTTTATCTCTACTACGAATTTCGCATGAAGGGCAAAAAGCGCCAGGCATTGCCTTTCAGCCGCTATTCCCTGCTGCAGAAGTTCAAACCCGGCAAGTCGCTTTGGACCTATATTTACCCAATCCTGCGCACCGCTGTGATTGTGTGCCTGGTGCTGGCAATTGCGCGTCCCCGCTTTGGCAAGGGCAGGGAAGACGTATCGGGTGAGGGGGTGGACATCGTGATTGCGCTGGATGTGAGCGGCTCCATGCTGGCAGTTGATTTCATGCCGGAAAACAGATTGGGAGCAGCAAAAAAAGTGGCGAAGGAATTCATTGAACAGCGCCGGCAGGATAGAATCGGCTTGGTCACTTTCTCCGAATATGCGCTGACCAGATGCCCGCTTACCCATGACCACGGTGCACTCATCCGTTTGCTGGGGCAGGTCGAGGTCAATCAGGAAGCTTCCTCAACCGCTATCGGTATGGGTTTGGCTACGTCTGTGGCACGCTTGCGCAATTCCACAGCCAAATCCAAAGTCATCATCCTGATTACGGACGGAGTCAATAATACGGGCGAAATCGATCCCTTTTCCGCCGCTGACATGGCAAAAACCTTTAACATAAAAGTATATCCGGTGGGAGTCGGAAGTAATGGACTGGTGGATTTTCCGGTCTCCGACCCCATCTTCGGCACCCGTTATCAGAAAGTAGCCATCGAGATGGATATGCAGGCTTTGAATACCATCGCAGCCAGGACGGGAACCGGTCAGGCAGCTTTGGCAACAAGCACTGAGCAGCTTAAGGGCATCCTTGATAATATCGACAAGCTGGAAAAAAGCCGCTACAAAATCCGTTATTACTATGATTATAAAGAGATGTTCCCTCTGTTTCTCTGGCTGGCTTTGCTGCTTTTAGGTGCAGAGCTGTGCCTGAAGCTGGTCTGGGTAAGGATTTTGCCGGAGTAGCGCATGAATATAGTAAATCCCGCCCTGCTCGCACTATTGGTGCTGTTGGTGCCATCGATATTTCTGCTCATCATCATCCGCAAGCGCTATCAAAAACGCTTTCAAAGCTTTGCTGAAGAGAGCTTTTGGTCTTATTACTGCAAGGACTGGTCTTTCTTTTTCCTGCGCTTGAAATTGGTGCTGCTGCTCACTGCACTGGCTTTTATCATTCTGGCGCTGGTCAGACCGCAATGGGACAGGGAAACGCAGGATATCAGGCGCAGTGGGCTGGATATTGCTCTGTGCGTGGATGTCAGCAAAAGCATGGATGCGGAAGATATCGTGCCCAGCCGGATTCAGCGTGCCAAAGACCAGATCACCGCTTTCATAGACCAGCAGCAGGGTGACCGTGTAGCGCTGATTCCCTTTGCCGGAACAGCCTTTGTCCAGTGTCCGCTCACTGATGATTATGAAGCTGCCAAAATGCTGCTCAGCAGTCTTAATACCAATTCTGTCCCGGTCTGGGGCACTGATATCGGCAAAGCGCTCAAGGTGGGCGGCTCAGTTTTCGACAAGAACACCAAGACCCGCATAGTAGTCCTGATTTCCGATGGTGAAGATTTGGGCAATGACGCGGTCAAAGCTGCACGTGAGCTGGCTTCGCATGGCATCATTATTTATACAATGGGCGTTGGGACTCCCGAAGGGGCTAGGGTAAAGCTTTCCAATGAAGAGACATCCGGCAATATACCTGCTCAGGAAATTGTCTCCAAACTTGATAACAAGATCCTGGAAAAAGTCGCTTCAGTAACGGGCGGCGAGTTCTTTATGATAACACCTACCCAGGATGAGATTATGGCTATTCTGAAACATATTGCTTCTCTGGAGCGCAGCAAGCTGTCTTCGGTGCGGCTGAGTCTGTTCAAGGAGCAATATCATCTCTTTGCAATTGCAGCTTTACTGCTTATCTTGGTGGAGACGCTGCTGAGCGTCCGGCAGGTAAAGTCCAACGGCAGAAACGGGAAGGGAGCTGTCTTGGCACTACTCATGCTGCTTCTGTTTCCGGGAATGGGACTGCAGGCTATCAGTCTGCCCTGGAGCAAGGCTTTTACCAACAGCAAAGGCAGCCACGCCTATAAAAAGCAGGATTATCAGAAAGCGGAACAACGTTATGGTAAAAATGCAGTCAAACACCCCAAGGATGCCGTGTTGCAGTATAACCACGGCAATTCCCTGTTTCGCCTGAAGAAGGATACGGAAGCTGCAGCTGCCTGGAAGCAGGCTCTGAACAGCAAGGACAATAAACTGAAGAGCAAAGTCTGGCACAACCTCGGTAACAGCCAGTTTCAATCCAGACAATACAAAGACGCTATGCAGTCATACCGGCAGGCAGTCTTGGCAGACCCAGGCAACAAACCCGCAAAAGATAATTATGACCTTGCCAAACGACTGCTGCTCGCCAAGCAACAGCAACAGCAAAACCGACCACAAGATAAACCTCAGAACCAGCAGAAACAAGACAAACAGTCCGAAGCTGAACGCATCCTCAAAGCCCTCGAACAAAAAGAGGTAAATGACCGTCAAAACAAGCAGACAGCTCCGCAGCGCATGCGTAACGACAAATGGTGGTAAGCATGAAAAGAAGCTATCCCGGCGCTTTCATCCTGCTGTTGATTTTCCTGACCGGTCTGGAATTACTATGTGCCGCACCCTTGAAAATCAACACCTATGCCGAGCCTTCGACCATTGGCAGAGATGAGCAGCTGACCTATACGATTGAAATAACCGGCGAGCGCGGATTCAAAGCCCTGGCTCCCAAACTCCCTTCGCTGGAGGACTTTTCGCTCATCAACATGATGACTTCCACCGCCTCCAACTTTTCCATCATTAACGGCAACGTCAGTGAATCCGTGACCAAGTCCTTTACTTACCGGCTTTTGCCCAAGCGCACGGGAAACCTCCGCATTCCTGCTTTCAGCTTTGAAATCGGTGGTCAGATGTATTCCACTCAGCAGGTGAATGTGCGCGTGCTCGACCTGCCCAGAGCCGGAACATCCCCTCAGGGTAAAGCCAATCCTTACAGCAGGGGCGGTAACAATCCCCTGTATATGCAGGACCCGTTTGACTTCAATCCCGGCTTTGAACCGATAGGGGATATGGAAATCGTTGCCACGCCTGAGAAAAGATCTGTCTTCGTGGGTGAGCCTCTGCTCGTGACTTACCGGCTTTACACAAGCAAGCCTGTATCTTCCCTGGAAATCAATGATGAAAAGGATTTTGGCGGTTACGGCAAGGAAGTTTACAATGAGCCAAATCGTCTTAATTTCGAATCTGTAACCTATAAAAACCAACGCTACCGCACCGCTCTGCTCAAGGTTGCCGCCATTCTGCCCAACCGGGCGGGAACCATCCAACTGCCTCAGGTGACTGCCACCGTCCAGTTGGGTGCCATGGGTCTGTTTACTGAGTCTTTGAAAAATGCGCCAGTCTCCATCACAGTCAATCCTTTGCCGGAAGCGGGGAAACCCCGTGATTTCTCAGGTGCGGTGGGCAGCTTTCAAGTGAAGGAAAGTCTGAAAAAGAGCAACATCCGGGTGGGAGAAGCGCTGGAATACACCATCATCCTCAGTGGTAAAGGGAATTTCAACCAATTCAGCAACCCTCCTTATCCTGAACAGCAGGACTTCCGGATTGCCTCACCGCTGACGCAAAACCGCATCCAGGCAGGTGTGAACGGCACCCGAACGATTACCTATCTGCTGATTCCCAAACGGGAAGGGACATACACTCTGCCCGGCATCAGCTTCAATTGGTTTGATCCGCTCAGCGGCAGGTATCACACTTTCCAGAGCCAGCCCCGCAGCATTTCCGTCAAGCCCGGCAACGTCATCACCTACCTTTCCAATGTCTTCCAGCGCGACAGCATCAAACAGCTTACGCCCTTCAACCCGCAGGAATCTTACAAATCTGATGTCATTCTGCTGAACAGGGTCTGGTATTGGCTGCTGATAGTCCTCATAGTGCTGTCCATCCTTCCGTCCTGGCTGCTGACCCGCACCCGCAAGTTAAAGGATACAGACCCCGAAGCGGCTGCCCGCAGGAGTTCCGATAAAGTTCTGAAGAAATATATGAGGGAAGCGGAACTGGCGGCTTTGGCATACTCGCAGGAATTTTATCCCAAAGCCGAGCAGGGGCTAATGCGTTACCTGAGCGATAAATTCAGGATTCAGCACCGTTATTCCACCAATGAAAAGTTATATCAGCTCAGGCTCAAAGGCTTGGACAACGAGTTGATTTCCAAGCTGGAAAGCTTTCTAAAACGTGCTCAGGAAGCTCGTTTTATGCCGGGAGGATTTGACCGGGCAGCTCTGGATGTTGATTTGGAGACGCTGAAGCAGATAATCAGCGCTTTCATCAGGCAGCCTGCTCCATCCAAGGGCAAATTCGGGAGGTTGTGAAATGCGTAGAATCGCCATCTTGACCATCTTCGTTCTGCTCTGTGCTTTGAGCTTGCTTGCTGCTGCCGAGCAGCCATCCGGCAAGGCGGAACAGGCTCCCGTCAATCTTCAGCAGGCTCAAGCTAAGCTGCTTGCCATGGAAAAATCCGGCGTCCGCAATGCCGACCTCTATAACCAGCTTGGCATCAGCTATTACAAACAGGGCAATTCCGGCAGAGCTGTGCTCAATTTTCTGCGTGCCTTGCGCCTGAACAGCAATCACAGAGCAGCTCGCAACAACCTTGATTATGCCATCAGCCAGTCCATGGACCGGGAAATGTATTCTCCGCCTTCTTTCCTGGCGTCCACTTTTCAGCAGGTTTTCAATTTCTTCAGCCTCAATGCGCTGGCTTTATTGCTCTTGCTGATGCTTATCCTGACTGTGCTCTGCGGGCATTGGCTGCTGCATCTGCCCACCGGCGGAGACAAAGCCGTGCCTGTCATGTGGCTGGTCATTGCAGGATTCGTCCTGATTTTGATCTTAACCATGACAATCCTCAAATATAACGGTTACCGCAGTTCCAACCAGGCGGTCATCCTTGCCGCTCAGACGGAAGGCTTTTCAGGACCGGGACAGGAATTTGGCAAACTCTTTAATCTGCATGCCGGGCTGATTGTCCACATCACAAGAGTGGACAGGGGCTGGGCTTTGCTGACTTTGCCCAATGGCGGTGCCGGCTGGGTTAATGCTGCGGACGTGGAAAGGGTCAAACCACAGCCATAAAAAATTCACCTTATATTTATCAAGATTTACGGCATTCATAGAGTCGGATTCGTCCGGCTTAAACTGCCCCTTTTTTTCTTATCCTGCTCTGATGCTGCGAGGGGTTATCGTGGGGAAAGCCCTCGCTGACCCCTCGATGACCCCTCCCGTTGATTGTGATTGACAAGATGGTTTCGCAGGCAGGCAGAAATCGTTTATATTATTATCAGAGATTGAGTTGGCTCCACTATCACGAGATATAAGGGGTTGACAATATCACAGGATTGCAGGGTTTTAGTCACAAGTCCACCCTATCCAAGCCTAAAAATATGATAAAAGATGAGTTAGGTAATGGAAAAGGGAATCGTTGCGGAGTAAAATCAATGAAAAAAGCTTTGTCCTTCCACGAAATCATGCCTAACGATGTGTGGAAATGGAAATCGATGGAGTGCCAGCTTGAACAGGTGCTGGAACTATATAACTATGAAGAGATACGGCTTTCCGTCCTGCAGGATTACAACATTCTCTACAAAGGCATCACAGCCCTGCTGGATAGGGAGGAAGCCCGCGAAATCACGGGACAACTGATAAACTTATCCCATCCCGATGAAGATGTCAGCCTGCTCAGTCTGCGTCCGGAAGGCACTATAAATGTGCTCAACCACGTGGTGGCGAGGCTTGGCACCGATAAGATACACCGCATATTCTATCACGGTCCGATGTTCCGCAAGGACGCCAACCACAAACCGGTGGAGTTTTATCAGCTGGGAGTTGAACTTTTGGGCAGTGACAGCATTCTGAGCGAAAACGAAGTGATAGGTCTGGGCATGCAGATATGCCACCAACTGGGACTCAAGGATGCCTGGCTGGATATCAACAGCTTTGGCTGCAACACCTGCAGACCGGTCTTCTTCGAGGCAATGCGCAAATTTCTGGATGAGCATAAAAAGCAATTCTGCACGGAATGTTATGAAGCCTTATACCGCAATCCCTTTCACAATGCCGAATGCCTGGAGGAAAGCTGTCTGCACAGCATTCAACAGGGACCCCGCATCCAGGACCACCTGTGCCCCAAATGCAAGGACAACTTTAACCGCGTCAAGAAGATACAGGCTAACCTCGCCAATAACTACAAGGTCAATCACCACATCATCAAGAATTTTTCCTACTACAACGAAACCGTCTTTGACTTTGTGGTCCAGACCAATGGACACGCCACAGTAGTCGGAGGTGGCGGCAGATATGACTTTCTCTCCAATCAAATCACAGGCAAACAGATTCCGGCGGTCGGATTTTACCTCAATCTGGATGTGATTTACAGCATCCTGACGGCTCGCGGTCTGTTTCACGAACCCAGTCCCACCTTCCGCGTCTATATCTGCTCGCAGTCGGAAGAACTGGAGATAATGCAGTTGCAGACAGTTCAGGAACTGCATGACAGCAACATTTCCACCATCATCAGCTCTGACCTCAAGGACACTGATGCCGAAACGAAACTGGCGCGTCAAAACGGTTGTCAGGCAATGGTTATACTAAGGTCGGAAAACATCCGGGAAGGCAAGGTTCTGCTTAAGAATCTGGTGAAGGAAAAACAAAGCTATATTGCTCTTTCAGAGCTGCTTCCGGAAATCGAACTGATAAGAAAAGCGGTGCAATAAGTCAGCGGATTTCGACTTCCCGGGCATCCTGCCCGTAGATGTCTTTAAAGCGCTGTTCGTCTATGTCTGCGGGTTTTCCCCTGTAAGCTACAATCCCGTCTTTCAAAGCCAGAACGCTGGAGCCGTATTTGCGGGCAAGCGAAAGGAAATGCAGGGAGCAGATTACGGTGATGCCATCCTTGGAATTAAGCTCTCCCAAGTATTGCATGATGCTGTCCGCAGTGGCGGGGTCAAGGCTGGCGACCGGCTCATCAGCCAGGATCAGCTTGGGCTGCTGCATCAAAGCTCTGGCAATGGCTACTCTTTGCTGCTGTCCGCCGGAGAGCCGTTTCACCTTCTGATAGGCAAAATTAGCCAATCCCACCCTTTCCAGGCAATGCATCGCCATCTCTTTATCGGCAGGGCTGAATTCGGAAAGAGGTGCATGATAACCCAGTCTGCCGGTCAGGACATTGGTCTGTACTGAGAGATTCTTCACCAGATTAAACTGCTGGAAAATCATGCCAATCTGACGCCGAATCAGGCGCAGTTCATGATTGCCTGCCGCCAGGACGTCATTGCCGTCAAAGCTGATTTGACCGGAAGTGGGTTCTATCAAACGATTGATACAGCGTAAAAGGGTGGATTTGCCGGATCCGGATAACCCCAGTAAAATGAGAAAATCACCCTGCTGCACCTGCAGACTGATGTCTTTCAGCGCCAGGGTCTTGCCGTCATAGCTTTTGCTCAGGTTGTTGATAGATAACAGCATCAGGTCGCGTTACTTCAGGAAATCCGCCGGATTCATACCCATGGTCTTGAGGGTTTCGCGCACAACGTCGTAATCGTTGTCTGCGGCTTTGTTGAGTCCGTCTATATCATAGAGTTCTTTCATCACTTTCTTACCCTCGGGGGTGGCTACGTAAGCCAGCAGGGCATTTACAATCTTATCCTGCAGAGCTTGGGGAAATTCCTTGCGCATTGTGACTGTATCGTTGGGAATCCAATCCGTGTAACCGATAATAGCCACCTTATCCAGCACATCAGGATAGGTCTCTATCAATTTAAGACGGGCATCCTGAGGGACACCACTTTGGTCTGGCGGGGACCAGTATGTGCAGGCTACGTCAGCTCTGGAGGGTTGGCTGTAAACAGCCAGCACAGCTTGGGGGTGACCTCCGGCGAAGAAATATTCCCGGGGTTTGATATTTTTGCTTTTGAGAATGGCGGAAGGATAGATGAAGCCTGAAGTGGATGCGGCATCAGTGTAGGCAACGACTTTGCCGGCGATGTCTTCAATGCTTTTTATCTTACTGTCTGCCCTGGCGATGAACTGACCTCTGTATTTATCGAGTCCGTTGCGGACAGTGCTGAGTCTGACAACTGCTCCGTATTTCTCATGCGCCAGCACATAGGCAAAGGTGGCAAGCCAGGCTACATCAGCTTCTCCGGTTCCCATCGCTTCTATGACAGCGGCGTAGCTGGTGGGAACGGCTACCTTGAAGTAAAGTCCCGTTTGTTTCTGCAGGTTGGCGGCTATGGCTTCACCGCTGTTGACCACTTTATTCGCTTCCATGGAAGGCACAAAATACATCTTGATGGGATTCTTCTTGCTGCCAAGGGGAGCCTTATTGGTGCAGCCCAGGCTCAGCAGCAGGATTACCGCCAGTCCAAACAATGCGAGTCTTTTCATATGCAACCTCTTTAAAACCATTCCCAATCATCGAACAGAGGGTCGATAATCAGGATATCTCTTTGCCAGTATTCTTTTATCTCGAGCTGGCTGAATCCGTCAAGTGTTATGCCATCATGGTTGAAGATATTTGCCGGGAGTGCAACGATTTCATCCAAGCCGGGAAAGACCTGTGCCTTGATGTCGGCAAAGGTGAGCAATCCGCTCACAGTCACGGATTTGCCCATGAATTCATTGACCACGGGTTGGACGCTGGCAGGGCAGCAATCTGCCTTTTTGGTAATTTCGGCAGCGATGGAATCGACGTATTCGGCAGCGGAAACACCGCTCACCATAAGCAGGGGTTTATTCTTTTTCTTAAGTTCTTTGAGGAAGGTGCGGCGTTTATCTTTCCAGTTTTCCAGCATCAGTCGCACCATGCCGATGCCGTTTTCAATCTGGGGGTAATCGTTGTAATAATCTGCTTCGGGGATATGTGTATCCGCCAGAATGAAAAGCTCATCCGCACAGTAGATGATGTCTGTGCCGAAGTTTTGGCGGGCAGAATCAGCAAGCTGGATGATCTGCTGCGCTTCAGCTTTGGTAAAGGTGCGCAGGGAGGTCAGTTTGTTTCTGTATCTGGTGAGTCCCACCGGGACAATTCCGATGGAAAGCACTTCCAGATCAGGGCTGAGTAAATCGCTCAGACTGCGCTTGAGTTCGCCTCCGTCATTCCAACCCGGCACCAGCACCAGTTGACAATGCAGTTGGATTCCGGCAGCAGAGAGCTTGCGCAGCTTTTGCATGAGGTCAAACTGCATGGGATAACGCATCAGCTTTTGACGGAGGTCGGGATTGGTGGCATGAATCGAGACATACAAAGGTGTGAGTCTTTGTTCCAGAATGCGGTCAAAATCAGCATCTGAGAGATTGGTGAGGGAGATGTAATTGCCGAAAACGAAGGAATAGAGATAGTCGTCATCCTTCATGTAAAGCGTTTCGCGCAGGGTGGGAGGCATCTGGTCTATGAAGCAGAAGACGCAGTTGTTGACGCAGCTGTCAAAGCGGTAGGATTCCGGCTCTATGCCGAGAGCAGTCTTATCCCTGCGGGTAATCCCGATGCTTCTGCGGGTACCGTCAGCTGTTTCCAGTTCACAATCCAGCCTCACATCCGAACCGTAAAACTGCAGGTCTATAAAGTCGCGGATGTCGTGTCCGTTGATGGAAAGAAGCTTGTCACCGGGCTTGATGCCGTTTTTTGCTGCCAGACTGCGTGGCAGAACGTCCTGTATGGTCAGCGGCATTATCTATTCGGTTCGGGAGTGTTTGCGCACAGGCTTTTTGATGTTGCAAATACAGGTATAGCCTTTGGGGACGATTACATAATCTCCCGCTCCAAAACAGGTCTTATTGCCGTTGGCAGTCGTCATTTCCACTTCTCCTTCCAGCAGATAGCATTCTTCCTGAGTTTCATGATGCATGGCAAAGATAGACTTGTCGATAGTTTGAATAGGCCAACTGAAAATATCCAAATTTTTCTTTTCCTCTTCACTCAAGTGAAGAACTCTTATCTGCATTTTGTGTTCCCCCTGCTGTCAATCCTGCAATGTGAACTGACAATGTCATGATTGTATCAAAAATAATCATGTCAATAGTTTTCTCTCCAACCTGATTTTTTGCGCAGCGGAGACAGGACATTCTGATTGTCGGGAATCCCTCCGCACCTTTTCTGCTGTCTCATCCACCATGCTTACCCATCCCGCAGCCTCCGCCAGCCTCTCGGACTTTTCCCGGGAGGCAGCGGGGAAAGAGCGGGACAGGTGATTAAGGAAGGAGAGGGCAGCGGCACAGACTAATAACTTGACATCCAGACAAGCGGCTGAGGATAGGTTAAAAAAAGAAAAAAAGTGTTGTCAGGATGGCGAAAAAACCAGGAAAGAAAGTCATAAGCCTAATGCTGGCGGGGATTCTTGCCCTCTCCGGCATGCTTCCTCTATGGAGTGAAAACGGCACATCTGGCAATATCAACGACGTTGAAATTGTGCCTATAGAGGATATTGTTGCCCTTTCGCCTACGCCCCCGGACACGCTTTCCACAGTTGCCGACACTCTGCTGATCGCAAAGACCTATATTGACTCCCTGTTTTATCAGGCAGACAGCATCTTTTACGATTATGACTCAGAGCAGATTTATCTCTTTGGCGATACCTCAGTCCGCTACCAGAGCTCAACCATCCTGGCAGACAGTCTGCAGATAGATTTGAAAAACGAGCGTGCTTTCTCCATCGGTAAAACCGTCATGATGGATAAGGACCAGGTGCTGATTGGCGACCAGGTGTTGTATGACACCAAATCACAGACGGGAATGATGTATAACGCCGCCAGCAAGATGGACAAGGGTTTTTATTATGGGGAAGAGGTGCGCAAGGTGGATGACGACGTCTATGACGTGGATGGAGGAAGATTTACCACCTGCAACGACCCTGAACCGGATTTCTGGTTTTGGGCAAAGGAAATGCGGCTTTACCGCAATGACAAAATCGTCGGCAAACCCGTCATAGCCTACGTCAATCACATGCCCATCTTCTATTTTCCCTTCATCACATTCTCCATCAAACGCGGCAGACAGGCGGGATTCCTGATTCCCGAGCCGGGTTACAACACGGTGGACGGCAAATTCATCAAGAATATAGCTTTCTTTTATCCCTATAAAGACTATGCGGATGCCACACTGGGCTTTGACCTGATGGAAAAAACGGGCTGGAACGCTAATCTGGAGACACGTTATACCAAACGTTACCTCTATAATGGCAACTTTGACACTTCCATCCGCCGGCAGATTTCGCAGACCTCCACCAATACGGACTATTCCGTGCGGGGCACACATCACCACGAGCTGGGCAACAAGGCGACCTTTGACGCCAATATCGACTATGTCAGCAACAAACGCATCTGGGAAAGCAGCACGGATATCGACCAATCCCTGGCGCAAAGCATCACTTCCTCGCTTTCTTTCCGCAAACCGCTACTCAGTTCTTATCTGAACGTGGGTGCCACCTATACGGAAGACCTGATCAACAACACAGCCAATATCAGCCTGCCTTCCGCCACCTTTTCCCTGCCCAGTCGCCCAGTTTACGAGCTTTTTACCAAAAAGGATGATACCTCAGTCAGCAATAACTGGTGGACTAACTTTAACTACAGCTACAACGTGCGTCTGGACCACACCGGCAACCTGCGTGATAAACAGCGCAGTCTGCAGGACCTGGTCTGGAACAATACTTATGACAGCACGGGAACACATCTGATAAACGAGCACCATCTGGGCATGAAGCATTCCGCCGGACTGAACTATAGTTATAAAGCACTGGGCTGGCTAAACCTGACGCAGGGCTTTAACTACAACGAAGTCTGGGCAGACCGCGATAAAAACGATGATAAATGGGTGCGGGGCAATGATTATTCCACCACCAGCAGCGCTAACTTCACCATCTATGGCATCCGCAATTTGCCCAATTTCTATGTCTCCACTGTGCGACATATTATCACGCCCTCGGTTTCTTTCAATTACAGTCCGGATTTTACCGATAACAGCAGGTTCTATTACTTTGGCGGAACAGGACTGATGGCATCCAAACAAAGCCGCACCGTCAATCTCGCCTTAGACCAGAAATGGCAGCTCAAACTGCGTCCGCAAGGCAATCTGCAGGAAAGAAAGCTGAATGATATCCTGAGCTGGACAACTGCCACCGGAATCAACCTGGAAAAGGATGAACGGAAATTCGGCAACATTGCCCACAACATCAGTTTTAAACCAGGAGCATATAACCTGGGCAAGACTAAAATCACCTGGGGAAGCAGCTATAACCTGACGCATAATCCCTACCAGATGCACTGGCTGAACTGGAAACCCATAAGCCAATATTTCTCCCACACGCTCAGCATCACCGGCAACGCCAAATACCGTGATTATTTTCCCCGCAAGGTAAATCAGGACTTTGCCTCTTATCTGAGTGCGGATGATTCGCTGAACACAATAATCCAGTCTCAAACCGGCGCTCCCAAAGACGAAGCCTGGAGCTTTAGCCTGACCCAGGATATGAGCACCGGACGCAACCTGCTTCATCCGGAAAACAACAGCTTCAGGATGAATGCGGACTTCAAGCTGACGACAAACTGGTCGCTGGGATATTCCAATTATTACAATGTCAAAGACAGCCGGATGATTTCGCAGTCATTTGACATCAACCGGACTCTGCACTGCTGGAAACTGAGTATCCAATATACACGCAGAACTGATTATTGGGACTACCGGATAGTATTCTTCAATGCCAGTCTGCCGGATGCGCTCAAGTTCCAGACCAAAGATAACAAACGATATTAATCCCTCTTTTGAGGAAGGATAAAATTATGCCAAAATTAAACCAACCAGCCGCCGTTTTCCTGGATAGGGACGGCACTATTAATCCCGATGAATTCGGCTATATCGACAATCCTGATAAATACTACCTTTATCCCTATGCGCCGGATGCAGTAAAACTGCTGAAGTCGCTGGGCTATTATGTGTTTCTGGTTACCAATCAGGGTGGAGTGGCACGCGGTTATATTACCCTGGAGCAGATGCATTCTGTCCTAAATAAGGCAAAATCGCTGATGGAAGCAGACGGCGCTGCCTTTGATAAAATCTATTATTCACCCTATTACCATGCCGGAGTGGTGGAGCCATACAACATCCCGCATGAAGACCGTAAACCGGGGCTGGGGATGTTCAGGAAAGCATTGCAGGATTTTCATTTCCGTCCTGAACTAAGCTGGATGATTGGCGACCGCTATTCGGATATAGAATTCGGTAAAAAAGCAGGCATGAAAAGCATTCTGCTGCGTAGCGGCAACGGCGAAAAAGAGTTCATTCACGATATGCAGAGATGGGAATTCAAGCCTGACTTCGTTGTCAAAGACCTGATGGTGGCTACGCGCCTGATTGCTTCACTTTCGGGATGATACCATGGCAGTAAAAACTCCCGCCAAAGCTTTTTCCGCCTATCTTTTCGCTTTTTTGGCTATACTCTTATGGTCCACTGTCTCCACTGCCTTCAAGCTTTCCCTCAGATACCAAAATCCCATCCAACTGCTGCTTGGCGCTAGCTTTATCTCACTCCTTGTCATCAGCCTCGTCGTCCTTGCCCAGAGGAAAACAGGCATCCTGCTGACCGGCAGCAGAAAGGATTTATTACGTTCTGCGGGACTGGGTTTTCTCAATCCGTTTTTGTATTATACAGTGCTGCTGGAAGCTTATGACAGGCTGCCGGCACAGGAAGCTCAGGCTCTGAACTATATCTGGGCTGTGATGCTGGTCCTGCTGTCAATCCCCATCCTTAAGCAAAAACCCCGTTTCCGTGACCTCAGCGGAGTGCTGGTCAGCTTTGCAGGAGCGCTGGTGATTGCCTTTAGAGGAGACTTCTCATCACTCAGGTTTCAGGAGCCGGTGGGAGTATCTTTGGCGTTGGTTTCCACCCTCATCTGGGCTCTCTTTTGGCTGCTCAATGTGCGCGACAAAAGGGACGAAGTGGTCAAGCTGTTTTGGGTGTTTGTCTTTGGCTTCCTTTATGTGCTGATTTATGCAGTCGGGATGGGATGGCTGGAAAGCTTTTCCCTGCCTGCCTTAGCCGGAGCTGCCTATGTGGGCTGCTTTGAGATGGGCATCACATTTATCCTCTGGATGATGGCTTTACAAAGAGCTGCCAGCACAGCAAGAGTGACCAATCTCATTTTTCTGACTCCCTTCATCTCGCTTTTCCTAATCCGGGGAATACTCAAAGAAGCAATCACTGTATCCACTCTGGCAGGATTGATTCTGATCATTGGCGGTATCCTCTGGCAACAGACAGGTAAGGCAGCAGGAAGAGTAAATCAGACATGAGAAGTTTGACATTTGTGTCTGTGAGCGTTATCCTATAGTCAAGAAATAACAAAAAGATTGGATAGATTATGAAACAGACCATTACCATCGGCATTGACGGGATGCACTGCGCCAGTTGCAGCGCCAGTGTGGAGAAAGCTTTGTCTTCCGCAAACGGAGTGCTCAAGGCGCATGTAAACCTTCCTTTGGAGGAAGCTTCCGTCGAGTATGAAAGCAACCGGATTACCCTTGATAAACTCAGACAGATCATTGTCAATACAGGCTATCAGATTCGTGAAATTCCTGAAGAAGGTATCGTTCCCGGGAAAAAAGACCATTATGAACAAGCTGAAAAACAGGCGTTTGACCGCATGATTGCTGCCTGGGTGCTGACCATTGCCGTAGCAGTGCTGATGCTGCCCCACATGCTGGGTGGCAAGATGCTGTTTACTTCGCATCAGGTCAATACCCTGGTCATGTTTATCTTATCTTTGCTGACTATGCTCATCCCTGCCCGTCAGGTCTATGTTTCTGCTTTCAGGTCGGTGCTGCATGGTTCTGCCAATATGGATGTCCTGATAGCTTTGGGAACTGTGGCAGCGGTGATTACGGGACCTCTTTCCCTGCGAACCAGCCTGCCTGATTTCAGTGGTATTGCGGCAATGATTATCGCTTTTCATCTGACCGGAAGGTATCTGGAAAGCCGTGCCAAAGGCAAAGCCAGTGAAGCCATCCGCAAGCTGATGAGTCTGGAGGCAAAGACTGCCATTTTGCTTAAGGACGGCGCTGAAACGGAGATTCCCGCCTATAAGATTCAGGTGGGAGATATCCTCGTGGTCAAACCAGGCTCCAAGATTCCCACAGACGGCATCGTAGTGGAAGGCATATCCGGAGTGGATGAATCCATGGCGACGGGTGAAGCCTTGCCCATAACGCGCAAACCCGGCGAGCCTGTAATGGGTGCAACCATCAATCAGGAAGGCAGGTTAATCATCCGTGCCACCAAGATAGGCAACGATACCTTTCTGGCTCAGATAGTGAAGCTGGTGCGTGATGCGCAGCACAGCAAGGTGCCGATTCAGGTGCTGGCAGACAAGATTACTGCTGTGTTTGTGCCGATTATTCTGGTGCTGGCTGCAGTCACATTTGCCGTCTGGTATTTCTTCCCACAGCAGATGCATGCCCTCAGCTTAAAACTGAGCGAGTTTATCCCGCTTTCCCTGACGGTTCCCGACCGTCTGGGAGCTGCTTTGATGGCTACCATCGCGACTTTGGTCATTGCCTGTCCCTGCGCTCTGGGATTGGCTACCCCCACTGCCCTGATGGTGGGAAGTGGGATTGGCGCTTACCGTGGCATTTTGATCAGGAACGGAGAAGCTTTGCAACTGATGAAGGATATCAAGGTCATGGTCTTTGACAAGACAGGAACTCTGACTTACGGCAAGCCTGAACTGATTAAAGTCCTGCCAGTCGGCACGGGCGAAAAGGAATTGCTGCGGCTTGCCGCATCATTGGAGAGCGGTTCGGAGCATCCTCTGGCTAAAGCGGTGGTCAAAGCTGCTTCCGAGCAGTCTTTGGAGCTGCTGCCGATAGACGCATTCCGTTCTGAAGCCGGCAAGGGAGTAACTGCCCTGATTGGCGGGATTCCTCATTTTGCCGGAAGTCCGGAATAC
Source organism: Candidatus Cloacimonadota bacterium (assembly GCA_027318525.1). GTDB lineage: Bacteria > Cloacimonadota > Cloacimonadia > Cloacimonadales > Cloacimonadaceae > UBA5614. Next base: position 25,674 of record DAHVPA010000003.1, read on the forward strand.
ATTGCTGCTCAGATTAAGGATGCCGGTGCAGCGATAAACAAGCTTCCTCAGGAGCAGTATCAGCATGCTTCCAGGGTCTGCATTTCCAACGATAAGGAACTGCTTGGGTGTCTGTTTATTGCCGATACTGTGAAGCCGGAAGCGGCTGCAGTGGTCAAGGAATTGAAGCGTTTGAACATTTTGCCTGTGATGCTGAGCGGTGATAATGAGACAGTGGCGGCGGCGATTGCGGCGCAGTGCGGGATTGAGCGTGTGCTGGCGAATGTTCTGCCGGCGGATAAGACGATTCAGATCAGGAATCTGCAACAGCAGTTAGGTGCTGTGGCAATGGTGGGAGACGGCATCAATGACGCTCCTGCATTGAAACAGGCTGATATCGGCATTGCGATGGGGCAGGGGACTGATATTGCCATGGAAGCGGCGGACATCACGATTGTCAGGAGTGAGCTGACTGCCTTGCTTACCGCCATCAAGCTTTCCAAGGTTACCTTTATCAAGATCCGCCAGAATCTGTTCTGGGCGTTTTTCTACAATCTGGTGGCTATTCCTTTGGCAGTGCTGGGATTGTTACATCCCGTAATTGCAGAAATGGCGATGGCAACCAGTTCTGTGACAGTGGTTACCAACGCCAATCTATTGAGGAAGGTTAAATTCTGAGCCGATTACACGTCAAACGTGACAGTAATCTGATAGCCTGACTTTACCTTTTCCAGTTTTGCGGGTTGATATGTGACCGCTTTGAGCGGGACATTGGGTTTATCTCTTTTCATGGCGACTCTGAACGAGACTTGAATCATCAATGATTTATCTTCCAGGCGGATTGTGTCCACATAAAGCGGAAGATAATGATGAGCCTGAGTGTATGCCAGCAATTGCCGCATCCATTCAGTATAAATCTCCTCATAGTTCTTGCCTGTGATATTGAATGTTTCGTGAACGATGGGATAATCCGGTTTCACGGGTTCGGGTCGGTTGGGATTTTTCTTGTAAATAAGACGCCTAAAACCTTCCAGACCATTATAGAACATATCGATGAAGTTGCAGCCAAAGAAGGTGACCTTATAGTCTGCAGCTTCACTTAGGACCTGATAAATCCTGCTTTTCATGAGTAAATCACTCCTTTTCCTGAATTCCGGACCGATTCGCCGGATTCAATAGTCAAAACTAACTCTACTTTTACTACAGCAATGGCAGCAGTCTTCTTCAGCTCTTTTTCATATTTTACGCGACGGCTTTCCGATTGCAAATGCACTCCCCAGTCAAACCAAATTCACTTATCTTTTGACTAAATATCCTGTCAAGTCAAAATCATTCTTTTTCAATGCAATTTCCATACCATACAAGTTTACTTATTCGTATAATCTAATCAGTCCGCTTATATGATTAATATAATCCTTGCTGACTTATAAGCAAATTATTATTTACCAACCAGGTAGGTGTCAGCATTCAACAGTTTTTAGCTTTTTTGAAATGCATGTTTGCCCCGGAAATCATCATCCTCTTTTGATGCGGGGGGTCATCGAGGGGTCTTCGTGGGGTTAGCCCTCGATAATCCCTCGCAGCAAGCAGG
>DAHVPA010000400.1 GCA_027318525.1 Candidatus Cloacimonadota bacterium
CTGAAAAACCAATTCAGAAGCCTGTCAAACCCAAGGCTGAGATTAAGAAACTTCTATACATTGTCAGTCCCGAGTCCTGCATTGGCTGCAATCTTTGCGTTGAACCTTGTCCTGTAGACGCCATCACTATGGTGGACGGCAAAGCTGTTATTGATACCCGCAAATGTATCTCAGACGGAATCTGCATCAACGGTAATGGAACTGACTTTGCCGGATGCCCTGTCTCCGCCATCAGTACTAAAGAAGCTGATTAAGCCTAAACCTTCACTCAACGGTATTCCAGTTCATTATTTAGCAGACATAGACATAGTTTGCTAATTAACGCTTGACAACTTTAGCAGCCTGTCTTTCTTTGGATTCAGATATTTATTATATGAATTAAAGGAGACGCACCATGCCTGCTAAAGAAAAAGAGAAAGGCAACCTTTCGATACATACTGAAAACATCTTCCCCATCATCAAGAAGTGGCTCTATTCCCAACATGACATCTTTCTGAGGGAACTCATTTCCAATTCCACCGACGCTATCAATAAGCTTAAATACGCCAAGCCAGATTCTGATGAGTCCAAGTTTAAAATAGAGATTAAGCTTGATAAGAAGAAAAAGACCCTGCAAGTCATAGACAACGGCATCGGCATGACTGCTGAGGAAATCCGCAAGTATATCAACCAGATAGCTTTTTCCGGAGCAGAGGAGTTTGTCGAAAAGTTCAAGGACGTCCAGGCAAACATCATAGGACATTTCGGACTGGGCTTTTACTCCGCTTTCATGGTTGCAGACAAAGTCACGATTGACTCTCTGTCCTATCAGGAAGGCTCAGAACCAGCCTTTTGGGAATGTGATGGCAGCACTGATTACACCATGACCAAAGGCAAGCGCTCCGAGGTCGGAACCACTGTCACCATCTATTTCAACGACGAATCCAACGACTATCTGGAATCATCAAAGATCAATGAAATCCTGGAGAAGTATTG
>DAHVPA010000401.1 GCA_027318525.1 Candidatus Cloacimonadota bacterium
CTGATGCTGTCCGAAAGCAATCCCTGCCCCATCTGCTCAGAACCGGACAGGGATGACAACCAGCTATGCCTGGTGGAGACCTCTTCCGAGATTTATCTGATTGAAGCCATGCATGAATACAAGGGCAAATATTTCGTGCTGGGGCACTTGCTTTCTCCTCTGGAAGGCTTTGGTGTGGATGACCTGCACCTGAATGAACTGGTAGCCTTGATTGAGCAACGCCATCCCCTCGAAATCATCCTGGCGCTCAAACCCAGTGCAGAAGGGGAAGCCACCATTCATTACATCTCGGAATTACTACAGAACCAAAACATCAATCTGACCCGGCTTTCCACCGGTATTCCCTTTGGCGGAGAGCTGGAATACACCAGCACGATGACGCTGGCAAACGCCTGGAAACGCAGGTATCGGGTCTGATATGTTCACCGGAATCATCGAAGCCGTCAGCCCCATTCAAAGCATAAAAACCGTCTCCGGCAAGACGCAGGTCACACTTGCCAGACCGGCAGGCTTTGACGACATCAGGGAAAGCTCCAGCATTGCAGTGAACGGCATCTGCCTGACTGTGATTGAGTTTGACAGCACAAGCTTTACGGTGGAAATCATGCATGAGACAGTGCTGAAAACCACGGCGGGAAAATGGCTGACGGGGGATAAGGCAAATCTGGAACGAGCTTTGCAGCTTGGCTCCAGATTGGATGGACACTGGGTGCAAGGTCATGTGGATACGACCACTGCCCTGCTGGAAACCAAGACGGCAAACTCCACTTTATACCTTACTTTTGCCTTGCCGCCTGCAGACAGGAATCTGCTGGTGCCGCAGGGCTCCATTGCCGTAAACGGAGTAAGCCTGACCATTTCCGAACTCAAGCCTGATCGATTTAGCGTCGCTCTCATCGGACACACAATTTCCAATACCAATTTGAAAGAGCTGACCCTCGGCAGCAAAGTCAATCAGATC
>DAHVPA010000402.1 GCA_027318525.1 Candidatus Cloacimonadota bacterium
CGTGGCTTATCTCTGAAGGTGAGGGTCGGGAAGGTGTTGGCTAAGGTGACTCCGGCTTTCTTGTTCGGATACTTGTCCAAAACGGCTTTGATAGCGTCTATGATGGGTACGATAGAGGTGACGGCTCCGGTCAGCTTGAAGAGCTTGGGGATTTCGGGATTGCTGATTTCCATGACCCAGTCGATGATTTTAGCGGTGAGTTCGGCATTTTGGGAAACGATGTCGCCATGCGTGCCGTCGCCTCCTTGCGGACAGGACAGGCTGTATTCGATGCCCATGGCTCCGGCGGCTTCCAGCTTTCTGGTATTGCTCTGCCAGCCTGCTTTGTCGGCTGCATCGTCCCCGGTTACGGGTCCTCCGGAGCTTGCCATGGTCAAACGGTCGGGATATTCTGTAATAAGCTGTTTGATTTCGCCACAGACGCGATCAATCGTGTGTTCAGAGACATTGTCGCAGTTGCCGTAGGTGTCCTGATTGAAAACTATCATATACTCGCCGGGAATGTGGATGGGCACGTCGTCAAAGGCGGTCTTCATGATGCCGCCTGCCCAGCCTGCCTCATAGGCTTTCTTCATCTGGTCGTAACCATCGGTGGGAGGTGCGGCGGAGAGCAGGAAGGGGCTTCTGAGCTTGCGCCCGAAGAATTCCGCTTCGACGGAAACAGGCAGTAGCTTGCGTCCGGGAATGGGGTAATAGCTCTTGGTGGGTTTATCAATGCGGGGTTTTTCTGTATTATTGAATTGTGCTTCTATGGTGTAGGCGGTGTTTTTACCGGCAGCGACGGCTTCCACGACAGTGGTCGGACCGTTAATCATGTCACCCGAGCAGCAGAGGGATGAACCTTTGCCATGCTCGGAAATATCAAAGATACAGGGCGAAAAGTCGGAAGGTTTAAGGCTGGAGCGGTTGCCGATTGCCATGAAGACCTCATCAAAGGGACGGGTCTG
>DAHVPA010000403.1 GCA_027318525.1 Candidatus Cloacimonadota bacterium
CCGGTAAGCACCGGTCTGGACCGCTTGCAGCCACGGGTGGTGGTCGAGATACCAGGCCACGGTGCGCCGCAACCCCGCTTCAAAGCTCGTCCGGGGCCGCCAGCCGAGTTCTTTACCGATCTTAGCGGCGTTGATGGCGTAACGCCGGTCGTGCCCAGGGCGATCTTTCACGAAAGTAATAAGGGCGGAGCGCCTAGGGATATCGGCGCGCGGTCGCAGATCATCTATGATCGCGCACACCGTGTGGATGACGTCGAGGTTGGTCTTCTCGCTCTCGCCCCCAATGTTGTAGGTCTCCCCCGGACGTCCGTGCGCCAGGACCGCACGAATGGCCTCACAATGATCCCCCACATAGAGCCAGTCCCGAACATTGCTGCCGTCTCCGTACACGGGTAGGGGTTTGCCCTCTAAGGCATTCAGGCACATCAAGGGGATCAGCTTTTCGGGAAATTGATAAGGTCCGTAGTTATTGGAGCAATTGGTCGTCAGGACTGGCAGACCATAGGTATGGTAATAGGCTCGCGCCAAATGATCGGAAGCAGCCTTCGAGGCCGCATAGGGGCTATTGGGGGCGTACGGCGTGCATTCCATGAAGGGCGGATCCTGCGGTCCCAGCGACCCGTAGACCTCATCGGTCGATACATGCAGAAACCGGAATCGCTCCTTCTCCGTGCCCCTCAAGCTTGACCAATACTCCCGGGTCGTCTCGAGCAGGCGCGAGGTCCCCAGCACGTTCGTGACTACGAACTCCTCGGGCCCCAGGATCGATCGGTCCACGTGACTCTCGGCTGCGAAATGCACGATCGCTTCCGGTCTATGCCGTTGCAAAAGCGTCGCTACGAGTTCACGGTCTCCAATGTCTCCGCGCGCAAATATGTGGCGTGGATCACCGGACACGCT
>DAHVPA010000404.1 GCA_027318525.1 Candidatus Cloacimonadota bacterium
CAACTGGCAGGAAGCTGTGGCAAGCACTGTCCTGAAAAGAAACGAGCTGGCAGAACTGGCAAAAAGTGAAAAAGATTATATCCGCCCCATTGCTTTGTATCAGGCAGAAGATAAAAACAAAACAGTTACCTTTGAGGTGTTAAAGCAATATCTGATGTCAAGCGAAAACATCCCGGAAAGCAAGATTGCCATTTATACAGGCTCAATCAAAGAACTGGATGGAATCAACCTGTTTGATAAGAAATGCGAGATAGAGCACATAATCACTGTTGAAGCACTCAAAGAAGGGTGGGATTGTTCCTTTGCCTATGTCTTCTGCTCTGTGGCAAACATTAGTTCCTCCAAAGATGTGGAGCAGCTTTTGGGCAGGGTATTGCGTATGCCTTATGCCGAACGCAGACAAAACCAAGCCCTCAATTGTGCCTATGCTAATGTATCGTCCCCTAACTTTGCCAGGGCAGCAAAAGACCTGACCGATGCTTTAGTGAATAAAATGGGCTTTGAACCTCTGGAAGCAGGAGCTTTTGTCAAATCAGGCAAAGGGAACAGTGATGAAAGAACCGACCAACCGACTATATTTGACAATCCTACACCTGAAACTGTTGAACTGACCGAATTGGATATTAGTAAATTGTCAGACGAGACTAAACAGGCTTTGGAGATAACCATTACTGATAACAAGACAACGATTGTAATCAAACCTGATATTACAAGTTTAGTTGAAGAAGAATTACTGAAAGCTGTCTCTACCGACGATGCACACAAAATCAACAAGGTTATAACTACTCATAGAATAAAGCAAACACAAATAGCTAAAACACAGGTCGTCAGAAAAGAAACTCTGAGGGTTCCAAGACTTTATGGGTATTATCAGGAAGAAATTGATTTCTTTGAAA
>DAHVPA010000405.1 GCA_027318525.1 Candidatus Cloacimonadota bacterium
CGATCTTTTTTGCTGATACAAATTCATTACCTAGTACTAAAAATGTTATTATCAGCAACTTCATCATCTCCAACTCCGGTAATACTGATTGCTCGATATTTACCATTTCATATAATTACGGTCTTATGCTGAAAAACATATTAATTAGAGATTTAGAATTATCTGGATATTATGTGTCAATGGTAACCATAGGAGAAAGTAATTTTATCCTTGATAATGTGGATATAAGCAATGTGGTCAGCAATGTAATTACTGCCATGGAAGTTTCTTGCCGGGCAGGTATTATTAAAAATTGTGATATTGATAATTTCCATTTGATGAACGCCAATCAGCAAGATTGGCGCTCGATATTACATATTTCAGTCAAAGACTCATTGTTATTTGATAATAATACGGTCTCCAATTGCTCAACAGTCAGTCCTGAAGATGATATTCTGGAATTGTTTTGTCGGGAGCAATATCCAACTTCTCGAATAAATGCATCAAATTGCATGATAGTGAATAACTCCTGCAGTTACATGAGACCCATCTTTATTGGAGGTGGTTTTCAGAGCGAATCTATTTATGCCAACAACACCTTTGCCCGAAATAGCGGGACTCAGTTTGGAGTTTGTACACATGGCAATGTCCAGTTTGCCAACAACATCTTTGATAACGATGCTCCCAACCAGATATACGTGACAAATATGTCTCCATTAGGTCTTTACTCCTCGATTACTTTCAGGAACAACCTGATCCGCAGTTTTCCTGCATCTGTTGCTACACATCCCTCCAACCAGCTTTTTTTTAAAGCAGGAAACATCTCCGGTAATCCTGGGTTCCTGGGTGGAGACTGGACTTCTCCCCTGGCTTATAAATTCCATGATAACT
>DAHVPA010000406.1 GCA_027318525.1 Candidatus Cloacimonadota bacterium
CCAACCTGTTTTAGTTTTTTATATGTTTGGATTTTCATCTTAATGTGTCAATAAAAAAACTCCTTCTCTCCGTTAACCGGAAAAGAAGGAGTTTGTGATTAGAGAGAGATTATTTCATCAGGGTCATTTTGTGGCTTTGGTATAAACCATCACCCTGCATTCTAATAAGGTAGATTCCACTGGTCACTGCTTGTCCGTTATCATCCTTTCCATCCCAGGCGATAGTATGGCTGCCGGCTTTGAGGTTGCCGTTAACCAGTTTCTTTATGCACTGCCCTTTGATATTAAAGATGCTGATATCTATACTGGCATCTTTGGCTGTGGCAAAAGAGATTGTGGTGTTGGGATTAAAGGGATTTGGATAGTTTACTATTCTGGACGCAAGCACCGGAATAACGTTATCGTCGTTGGCAGTGGGTGCGTTAAGAACAAGATTGAGGTTCTGGCTTCCGGTCAGATTGATATCCTGTGTAGTGGTGGCAAAGCCTATTTTCATTGTAACTACAGAATAAGCTTGGCTGGGCACGTTGCTGATTACATAGCTTCCGATTTCATTGGTTCTGCCAAAGCCGAGAACTTCGTTGGAAGCATCTGTTAACATGACCATTACGTTATTCACAGGAAGCCCGTTACCATCAGTGATGACGCCGGTAAGGTTGCTGGGACCGTCTGCATCAGCGGTGCTCAGATCGAAATTGATGCCAGTGACTGGTCCGTGCACAATTACGTTATCTGCATCTTCAACAGTAAGTTGATCATCGTAGAAAACAGGAGCTGATGTAATGGTATAAGCCATTACATAATAACTGCCGGGTCTGATGTGGTTAATGGTGTAAGTGCCGTCAGTGCCTGACAC
>DAHVPA010000407.1 GCA_027318525.1 Candidatus Cloacimonadota bacterium
AGTCGTCAATTCCGGAAGCATCTCCGAACAATCCTGGAAAGCATCCTTATCAGTAATCGAAGGGATAGTTAGCAAACACGGAAAAAGCCCCGATTCCTCTATCAGGATAATAGCTACAGAAAGTCTGCGCAGACCATTTAATGCTGACAAGTTCATTGCTGCAGTCAAAAGCAGTTTTGGACTAGAAGTAGAACTGCTTTCCGGAGAAGAAGAAGCTCTGTATGCTTTCAGAGCCGGCAGTGAAGGCAGAACTGATGCCGATGCTGAAGTATCAGTCCTGGATATCGGAGGAGGCAGCACGGAGATTGCAACAGGCAACAAGGATGGAATCAGCTATTGGAAAAGTTTAGCCATTGGCGCAGTTAATCTCACTGATAAACACCTCCTCCATGAAATCCCTATGACAGATGAGATTGACTCCCTGCAAGCAGACATAACAACACATTTGGCAGAGGTTTACTACAATTCAACAGAACAAGTTCTGGTCGGAGTTGGGGGAACCATAACGACTCTGGCAGCGCTTAAACTCAAAGCTTGGGACAAGGTTGATGGTGCAAGCCTGAGTCTTGAAGAGACATCTGTGCTGGTTCAGATACTGAGCAGAATGAATCTAAACCAACGTCAGCAGTTGGACGCAATGCCTTTGCGCAGGGCGGAAATCATCCTGGCAGGGAGCATGATATTACTTTTGAGCATGAAACATTTACAGATGGAAAACATTGTCGTCAGCACCAAAGGCGTTCGTCACGGATTCCTCTATACACGCTGGCCCGACTGGAGTACAAGGACCAATCCTGGTTGATGACGTCATC
>DAHVPA010000408.1 GCA_027318525.1 Candidatus Cloacimonadota bacterium
CGTATCCCTGCATGACATTGCCGATAATTTCTTTGTTATGAGAAATCACCACCCATTCGTTTTCATTAAACTGACCCTGGTCACGCCATTCGGGAATAATGGGAAACTCAACAACATCCTGATTGGAAGGATGGTGTCCTGCCCTGTAAGCGACCACCAGAGCTTCAAGCAGAGAATTGGATGCCAGGCGATTAGCTCCGTGCAAACCGGTGCAGGCAACTTCTCCCGCTGCAAACAGATTTCGGATATCGGTGATGCCGTCGAGGGTGGATAGCACTCCACCGCAAAAGTAATGAGCTGCCGGAGCTACTGGTATCGGTTCTTTGGTAAAGTCCACTCCATGTTGGAGACACATCTTGTCTATATAAGGAAAGTGATTTTTCAACACTGTTTTGTCAACCCCGGTGGCATCCAGATAACAGAATTTATCTCCTCTTTTCTTGAGCTCGGAATCAACTGCCTGGGAGACTATATCACGTGGTGCCAAGCTGCCCATGGGATGATAGTTTTCCATAAAGGTGCTGCCGTCCTGCAGTTTGAGGATAGCCCCTTCACCACGCAAAGCTTCGCTGATCAGGAATGTCTCACCATCAGGATTGTAGAAAGCAGTGGGATGAAACTGCACAAACTCCATATTTGCCAGTCTGGCTCCTGCCAGTCGTGCCATAGCCATTCCATCACCGGTGGAAACATCCGGATTGGTATTATGTGAATAGATGCAGGAAGCTCCGCCGGTTGCCAGCATGGTCTTTTTCGCCCGGAATATATCCACCTGATTGGT
>DAHVPA010000409.1 GCA_027318525.1 Candidatus Cloacimonadota bacterium
CCCATGTTGCCCTGTGGGCAATCACGGACAGCCCAAAACTGTCACAGAAAGCACGGGACTGGATCAAGTCACCCAAAACAACCGTTTGGGTCAGCGTTGCGAACATCTGGGAAATTGCGATCAAGTATTCGTTGGCTCGTGGCGATATGCCGGTTTCCGGTCGCGACGCCATGCGTTATTTTCAGGAATCGGGCTACCGGTTCCTGCCGGTCGAAGCGGAACACGCGGTAGCTGTTGAAGAGTTGCCCGCTCACCATCAAGACCCGTTTGATCGCATCCTTGTCGCCCAAGCGCTTGTCGAACCCATGCGCCTGATGACTCACGACCCTCTGGTGGCGCTCTATAGCGACACCATTATCAAAATTTGAAGTGGTGGCGAATCAGGGATTCGAACCCCGGACCTTCGGATTATGATTCCGTCGCTCTAACCGGCTGAGCTAATTCGCCACAAGCGGGGCATTCTAACCCTTGACCGGACTTTACTCAAGTCCCTGAGCCAATATTTTTGGTATGATGACCGCTGTTCCCCCATAAACATAAAACCCTAAAAGGACAAACCCCATGATCAACCGCTCTCTGGTGCGCCTCTGGTTCGTATTGTTCGGTTTTTTCCCACTGCTGGCCAGCGCAACTCCTCCCCAGGGGGAGGAAACCTTCGATCAGGACGCCATCGTCAAGGATGCCGACCAGTTTTTTGGTCAAACCACGGAGGGGTTGGCCAAACTGATCGAAAAGGCCTTTCGTGAGAAAGGGCGCCCCAAT
>DAHVPA010000040.1 GCA_027318525.1 Candidatus Cloacimonadota bacterium
TTCGGCAAGTGCGAGATTTTGTTCATAGTAAGCTATAACCTGCGCTATCGATAATGGTTTGGGCATTGGGATAGCGACATTTATATGCTCAGGAACAAAGTGAACTGAACCAAGCACCAGGTCAAATCCCATCGCTTCAAGGATTGAATCTGCAAAAGGCTTTACTGCCTGAAAGTCACCAACTTCTATGCCGCAATGTAGTTTGATTTGAGGATATTTTTGGCGATAATGCTGAATTGTGTTCATGTATTTTTGAAGAGGAGGGATGCCGTGTAAAGTTAGTTCCTGTGGTAATAAATCAAGATGCTCAGTGATTGCAATTTCGGAATACCCGAGTTTTTGCATGGCTGGAAGCAGCTCCGATAGTAGCATAGAACTATCTGCACTGAAATCATTATTTAGGTGAAAGTCACTTTTATTCATAATGATTCTGCCGCCAAGATTGCAGCACCAAGAGCTCCGGTAATTTCCGGATTGGGAGGGGTTTGGATCAAACAACAAAGCTTTTGTTCAAGTAGACGCTTCAAATCTTCGTTGAAGGCAACCCCGCCAGTAAAAGCAATTGGGGGGAGCCAATTGAGCTGATTGACCTGGGATACGATACGTTGAGCAATAGAAAGATTAACAGCTCTGGCAATATCCTCCGGGTTGTGATGGGAAGCAATTAAACCGATGATTTCAGATTCAGCGAAAACTACACAAGTGCTACTGAGAGATAACTCCAAAATTGATTTTGCTGCCAGCCCTGAAAGCTCTGAACAAGGAACTTCCAGTTTTAGAGCAACCATTTCCAAAAAGCGACCGGTGCCTGCTGCACATTTATCATTCATGGCAAAATCACTTACTTTACCCATGGTATCCAGAGAAATAACTTTACAATCCTGACCGCCGATATCGATGATTGTAAAACACTCCGGCAGTAAATAATGACAACCACGGGCATGACAACTGATTTCAGAAAGAGTTTTGGTGCTTTCAATTATGTTTCTACCATAGCCTGTTGCATAGAGAGCCAGATTCTGATTTGAATAATCAGGAATCTTTGCCATAATGAATTCAAATAATTTTCTTACAGTGTTTTGGGGATTGACGCCAGTGTCGCAATAATCTGATAAAAGCATACATTGACGCTGAATGTCCCAGACAGCAACTTTGGTATTGCGAGAGCCAATGTCTATTCCGGTTGTGTAGGGCATACTATATTTCCTGATAAATCCTGATGTCTGCGGGATCAAACCAACGGGACATTATTTCCATAATGTCTTCCCGGGTCACAGAATCTATTCTGCTTTCCCTGGCGAGAAAGTATTCATAATCAAATCCCAAGGCACAAAGCAATGACAACGAACCAGCTTGCCAGCTCAAACTTTCCATATCAAAACGATGCATACCTTTTAGGTAGTTCTTAGCTGATTCCAGTTCGTGCATTGTAACTCCATTTTTTCTGATATCAGATAAAATCTCGAGTATTGTATCCCGTGCGTGCTTCTGGTCTTTTTTATCACAGATGGCATAAGCATACCAGAAGCCCAAACCTTGCATGGAAGTGAAATCAAAACCTGTCTGATAAGCATAACCATATTGCTCGCGCAGTATAGAAAAAAACCGTGAAGATAGTTCCCCCCCGAGAATCTGAGATAAAATAAAGAATGCAGTGTTACCTTTAATATCTTCGGCAGGAGAGCTGAAAGCGCCAAGAATCAAGTTTGATTGATCACTATTTGTTTTGACAGATTTGCCTCTTTGCTGATTGAGCTGATAAAATGGTTGATGGAAAGGCTTGGATCCATTTTGGTGCTTTGATGAAAAGATATTATTGCATGTGTCAGCCGCACGGTCAAAATCAAAATCACCTGTAATAGCCATTTTAAAATTATCTGGTGCATAATAAGTTGCGAACCAGTCATTGATTTCAAGTATCGATCTTGCTTTGGTTTGCGACATATTGCCAAAAGGCTTATTTAAATTTGTATTTCTTCCTAAGAAAAACCTGTTCCAACTGTTATAGGCATTATTGAAGGGAGATGCCTTTTCTTTTCGCAGGCTGTCATAAATATGTGATTTGATAAATTTCAGATAACGAGCTGGGAAGATTGGTTGAGACAAAATCTCAGCAGTAAGGTTGAGGAGCTCTCCCAAACGAAAGGTTAGACATTTTCCTTTCAGAGATGTAGTCTCTAAAGAGTGACTGACCTTGAGGTTAAAACCTTCAGATAAGCAGATTTTTTGGATTTGGTCATAATCATGTTTTGCTGTGCCGAACAATAGCAGATTTGAAGTTAAGTAATTAAGACCGATATTCTCTAACGATTCTGTAAGCTGTGATGTTATCGTAGAAAGTGAAACTCCACAAACCGGTTTTCCAATCACTTTCCGCATCAATAACTGCATACCGCAATCTAAAATAACTGAATCAAAATCTCTAAGATTCTTTCTTGCAGATTTGCCAGACACAAAAGTAGAGCAAAGGTCAGTAGGAACAGATTTAAAAGAACTGTGTAGATTGTTAAGCGGATAAATCGGCCATTGATTATAGAGCTTTGTTATGTTCTTGGCTATAGTGCCAGGTAAGCTGCTTTCTCCTTGATGGAAAATTGCTATATAATCAGTTCGCCAATATTGATTTAGGCACGTATTGATATCATTTTCGGTGATAGCTGAAATAGAATCAGGAAATGAATACAATTGGTTATATCCATTGGAGATTTCTTCGCTCGCTAAATTACCAGATATGCTTTCTATATATTCAAAGTCATAATACCATGTATAAATCAGCTCTTTTTTAACAAGTTCGATTTCATTTGTTGTGAAAGGTTCTGCCACCAGGTTTTGCCATTCATCATAGATTGAGTATATAATATCAGGAACCACATCAGCAGAAACAGGTATTACTTGAATCACCGTAATGCCTGGATTCACTCCACTAATTGAATACAGCTTGATTGATAACGCAGTCTTATCATGTTGAACCAATCGTTTGTATAATCTGCTTTGATTACCTGCAGCAAAAGCTTTGGTGATTATGGTCTGAACGTAGTTGTGAGGATGTGATTCTTGAAGTTCCGGAACAGTGAAAGCCAGATATTCACCTCGATTGATTCTTTTCAAAGAGAAAAGGCGAAAACCATGTTTCTCAATGTGATCATACTTTTCTGACGTTATAGTATCTATCATATTATGCCAATCTGAAAAACAACGTGTAACCTGTTTTCTAAGATTGTAAAGCTTAAAAACACCTGTTACAACGAGATAGGCATTAGCTGGCTGGTAATTGGTTTTGTAGAAATTGGAGAGTTTATTTACTGTAGCTGATAGTATTGTCTTTTCATTACCAAGCACTGGATTTTTAAGTGGATTATGTGTAAAAGTTACAGATTGAATCCAGTCAATAAAAGCAGATTCAGGTTCATTGGCATATTGTTTTAGTTCTTCTATAATAATATCTTTCTCATTGACAAGGCTGTTTTTGGTAAAAACTGCTTTGTATGCCAACTCAGATAATATGTTAATTCCTAATGTCAGATTTTCTTTGGGTATCAGGATATAATAACAAGTGGTATCATATTCTGTATAGGCATTAATGAAACCACCCTTGTATGTAATGAGGTCAGATAATTGATTGTCATGATATGACTGTGTATGCTTAAATACCAAATGCTCTATCATATGAGAATAACCAAGATTGGATACGGTTTCACATACCGAGCCGGTTTTAACAATCAGTTGAAGACAAACGATAGGATTAGATCCTTCAAATGCATATATGCACTTAAAGCCGTTAGGGAGAATAAAGTCGTCAGCTTGAATCAAAATACTACACGATTGGAGAAGTCAAAGTTTTTTATAGGCGTATGCACTATGGTTGTGAATTGATTCAAAGTTTTCTGATTCTACTTCGAAGTGGATTATACGTTTATCTTTTTTTAACTTTATTGTTAAATCCCTGATGATGTCTTCTACAAATAAAGCATTTTCATATGCCTTTTCTGTTACATACTTTTCATCAGGACGTTTTAGCAATGGATAAATCTGACAACTGGCAGCATTTTCCACCAGATCAATCAATTCTTCGAGCCAGATGAAATGAATGTATTGAACGTGCAAGCTTACAAGTGACCTTTGATTGTGAGCCCCATAAGCGCTGATTTCTTTCGAACATGGACATAGCATTGTAACAGGGACCTTTACCCCTATCCAAAATTCAAACTCAGTTGACTTGCTGGCTTTGAAACTGCATTCGTAATTCAAAAAAGAAGCTATACCTGATACAGGGGCTTTCTTTTTGATAAAGTAAGGGAAAGTAATTTCTATATAAGATGAGTTAGCTTTCAAAGAGTGTTTTATCTCATCGAGTAAGTTTTCTAATTGAAATATAATAACATCAGTATGATAATGATGAAGTATTTCAACAAATCTTGACATATGCGTCCCCCGATTGTAATGGGGAAGCTCTACATAAAAGTTTATGTCAGCAATTGTGTTTTGGATGGTATTATATCTGTCCGATACAACTATTGGATATTTAATTCCTTTTACACCAACCTTGTCAATCGTAACGTTTCTGTTATCTTTTTGATTTTGAAGATCGGGTATGTGTGCAGACGGTGTTTTAGCTTTTTTCACTTTGTAAGATTGCCTTGATACCCTGGGTTTTTAGTGACAAGATAGCGTTGTTTTTCTGATAATAGATTATCATATTTGTATTAGGTATCGATTTAACTTTTTTCATAGCAAGTTCGGGATTCATCACAAAAAATGCAGTTGAAAAACCATCAGCAATTAAAGCTGAGGGATTCAAAACTGTGACAGAAAAGACATTTTTTACTGGATAACCTGTGTGAGCATCAAGAATATGATGATAACGTTGACCTTCGTGATCAAAATACTGTTGATAGTCGCCAGATGTACCGATGGAGTTATTCTTGACTTGCAGTGTAGCTATCACTTCATTCATTAACCTTGGATGCTGGATTCCTACGATTTCAGGGAGCACATTATTTCCATAAAAGGTCATGCTGCTGTGGCAGTCAATAAAACCTTTATACAATCCCTGCGTTTTCATGTATTCTCTTGCTTTGTCAAGAATATAGCCTTTCGCAAGTGCCCCAAAGGTTAACTGCATTCCATAAGGTTTGTATAGATACTTGTCGTCATATCTGAGTCGATCATATCCTACTAATGTCAGTTTTTGTTTGATGAGTTGTGGATCAGGTAGTTGAGGATTTGCGCTACTGAACTGCCAAAGATCAAAGACCGGTTTAATTGTTACATCAAATCTACCGTCTGTCAAGCGATATAAGCTATCAGCCATCTGTAGCATCCGATAAGCATCGGGATGCATTGGATAACGGTATTTGTTGGTATTATTGACTGTGTAAAGCCAACCTCCAGGTTTGTAGTCATTTAAATCATTTTCCATGCTCTTTATATAGGCAAAAACCTTATCTATCTTTTGTCCTACATCTTTTGATCGGGATGTTGCTGATATCTTGACTATCGTATCCATTAAATACTGTGATTTCTCTTCTGAATAGCTTCGTGTAATGAAGCGATAAGCACCATAAGCCATCACGGCTATCAATATTATTAATGATATTGTTTCTTTACGATTCACGCTTTTACCTTGGTATCAAATACTTCATACTCTATCATAGTGTCTACATAATCTCTAATGGCAAACCAGGAATAGGGCAGTATAACTGCCAGACATACGATAAACATAAGAGTGGCAAGGAGGTTTGCTACCAAGAGAATTAAACTCATCAGGAAGATATTCCACCTTACATCTCCAGCAGATTTGTAACTTAGTTTAATAGCTTTCCAGGCATTCAAACCATATCTTTCCATTAAAACCGGTACAGGTAAAACGATTGTAATCCAATAAATGACCAAAACCAGCCAGACTAATCTGAGGATGGGATCGCCAATACAGATATAGTGTATTGCCAGATAATATACTATTGATATTAGAGACAAGATCAGGTATTGAGGATAAAACTTGAACGAAGAAAAAAAGTCTGAAACATTAAGAGTATACCCATCTTTGTAACAAACAGCATGGAACGGAACAAGCAATATTGGAAGAAAGAAAATCCAGACCAAGTTTCGGATCAAGACTAACTGCCAGACGGGCAGAGCAGTAAGTGCAAAGTTGGTAATCCAAAGAATAAGAAATAGGGGTAAGGCCCCTGTCATTGTCGCCCAGATACCAACCGGCATATTTACACCTTTTAGTGGTTTATAGTTTTGCCAGGTTTTATTTAAACTCTTTGTTGCAGAGAGCTCATTTTTTAAAACTTCAGTGTTTTTTCCGCATTTAATACACCACAGATCATGAACTGCAAGCTTTTCATTGCATCGGGAACACCGCATTATAACACTCCTTAATTAGAAACATTGTTACACATGAATGGCATAGCTGATGTTTTGTCAAACTTTAACATTTGGACCAACCGCAAACAGGACATTTCAGACAACCTTCAATATGTTCAATAGAGTTACCGCAATCAGGACAATTCGCAATCATGCGCTGCGAACCATGCTCTTCTACTTTAGTGGGTTCAAATTTTATGGTATAGCTTTTACTTCCGTTATTAATATCCATCGCCAGGTAGTTTTCCAGAGCCTGTCCAACAGCATCACCGCATGAGGTTATCATTTTACCCTTGTTCCACATGGGAGATTGACATCTGATACCTTTTAGCTGTCTGACAAGAGAATCTAATTTCAGATTAGATCTCAGTGCCAATGAAGCGAGTCTGGCTATTGCTTCCAATTGAGCAGAGGCGCAACCGCCTACTTTTCCCATCTGGACAAATACTTCACATGCGCCAAATTCATCAGAGTTTATTGTGACATACATATGACCACAGCCGGTTTCAATTTTCTGAGTGATACCCTGGGTAATTTCGGGTCTGTTTCGAGGTTCAACCTTTTTCTCAGTTTTGGTTTTGGGTTCATGAGAAGCAGATGTCTGCAATACTTGGTTTTCTCTGCTGCCGTCCCGATAAACTGTTACACCTTTGCATCCAAGTTTGTAAGCTAGTTCGAATGCAGCACGGATATCTTCTTTTTTAGCTTCACGGCTGAAATTAATGGTTTTACTGACTGCGTTATCAGTAAATCTTTGAAACGCTGCCTGCATTTTAATATGCCATTCAGGTGATATATCGTGGGCTGTCTGAAATACATTTTTTATTGAAGCTGGAATTTCCTTAATACCATGAATCGAACCTTCCTTAGCCACCTTTTCCAAAAGTTCTTTTTTGTATATCCCTGCTTCTCTGAGAGTTTGTTCAAACCATTTGTTAACATAAAGAAGGTTTTCACCATCCATTACATGCTTGGTGAACACAAGGGAAAATTGTGGTTCTATCCCGCTGGATGTGTCTAAAATCATGGATATGGTGCCTGTAGGAGCGATTGTAGTTACAGTTGCGTTTCTAATACCCTTTGATTTTATATCTTTTTGCAATGCCTGCCAGTTTTGGTTTAGTTTATCGCGTAATAGTTTTCCCTTCTTATAAATACTTTTCTCAAAATTTGGAAAACTGCCTTTTGTCTGAGCGATTTCCATAGAACGTTGTTTTGCATGAAAGTCTATAAATTCCATGGTCTTTTCAGCAAGTAAAACAGCTTGTTCGGAAGCATAAGGAATATTCAATTGATATAACAAATCTGCCCAGCCCATGATTCCCAATACGATTTTCCTGTTACCTTTTGCCATTTCCTCTATCTGAGGAAGCGGAAAACGTGATGCCTGAATCACATCATCAAGAAAATCTACACTGTCTCTAATCACTTCCTTGAGGTCATTCCAAGCAATCTTATGATTGCTTACAAAAGCTGACAGATTAACTGAACCCAGGTTGCAGGCTTCGTTTGGTAAAAGGGGTTGTTCCCCGCACGGATTGGTGGATTCAATCTGTCCGATCTCTGGTGTGGGATTGTATCTGTTTATTCTATCCAGGAAAACAACACCCGGCTCTCCATTTTTATAAGCCATGTCAACTATCAAATCGAATACGTCTCTTGCTTTGCGTTTTTCAACCACTTTTCCTGTATTGGGAGAAATGAGCTCGTATTCTTCATCCTGATAAACAGCCTGCATAAAATCTTCGGTCAATCCAACGCTTAGGTTGAAATTGGTAAGCTGGGTTGTATCTTCTTTACAGGTGATGAAATCCAAGATCTGAGGATGTGTAACATTTAGGATTGCCATGTTAGCGCCGCGTCTTGTTCCGCCTTGCTTGACTGCATCAGTAGCGGCATTGTAGACTTTTAGAAATGAGATGGGACCGCTGGAAACACCGTTTGTAGAGCGGACTCTGGAATTAGCTTCCCTCAATCTGCTAAAGCTGAACCCGGTTCCACCTCCGCTTTTGTGGATTAAAGCTGCGTTTTTTATCGTTTCAAAGATGCTTTCCATACTATCTTCTATTGGTAGGACAAAACAGGCTGATAGTTGTTGTAAATCGCTTCCTGCATTCATCAGAGTGGGGGAGTTGGGCAGGAATTTCCCTGAATCCAGCAAGTTAAAATACTTCTTAAATTTATCCTTGTCTCCACCACTGATGTTTTTGGCAACGCGGTTAAGCATTCCTTTCCAGTCCTCAGTCACCTTTCCATTTTTGTCTTTCTGGTAATATCTCTTTTCCAAAACCACTTTAGCGTTTTCTGATAACTTCATCTGCTCTTACCTCGGAATTGAATTTAGACCAAGTATCTGCCTGGCTTCAGCAGGACTGGCAAGCGGGCGGTTGATTTCCTCGGCTATTCGCGCCATTCGGGCTACCAATTGAGCATTGGAGGATGCAACTACATTTTTATGATAATAGATATTGTCTTCAAATCCGACTCTAATGTGACCATTATTAACCATTGCAGTTAGAGAAGCAGGAATATGCCATCTTCCGATGCCAGCAATTGCCCATGTGGCTGTAGGAATCTGCTTTGCCAGATGTTGTTTCATATAAAGAATATTCTCTGGAGAGCCATTCATGCCGCCGGGAACTCCCAACACAAATTGAACGTGCAACGGTTTATGAATAATGTGCCCCTTGTCAACGAGTTTTGCCACTACATCTATCATTCCTGATTCATAGACCTCAATTTCGGGAGCAATTTGGTATTCTTTAAAAGCTTCCGCAAGTCTGACAATATCCTTGGGGTGATTGATAAAAATTTCTTCACCAAAATTGAGGGTTCCGGCATTCAGGGTGCCCATATCTGGTTTCAGACTTAGTGGTGCAATTCGTTTATCAAAATCTTCACCCACCGCACCCCCGGTGCTGATTTGGATAATAATTTCAGGAACAGCATCCCTTATCCTTTCTATTGATTCTCTAAACCTTTCCAGGTTCTGAGTTGGGGTTCCGTCATCATTTCTTACATGCAGATGCACAACCCTGGCTCCTGCTGCAAAACACTCCTTGGCGGCTGCAGCTTGTTCTTTGGGAGTAACAGGGAGATTTGGCTGGTCCTTACGGTTTGTTTCAGCTCCGGTAATCGCAGCAGTTATAATCAAAGGTTCCATTAAAAATCCTCTACTTTATTTTTTTATCATTAACTCATGTTATTGGTTTCTTAAAACATCATCAAGTTTTCGTCGGTGTTTTCTGAGACTTAGTCTCCGCAGACTCTCTGCAAACCCTCGTCAGCCTATAAGATTCATGCAACGGGATGTAATGTTATACTTGATAAAGCTATATATATCTTATTAACTGGGTATTAATTATCTTCAACAAACCAGCTTTCGTATAAACGCACTCGTTGCAATGAAAAGGTTTGATTATCTAAAATAACTTCAGCTAAACGGGCAAATTTAGTCTCGTTATCACTGACAAAAAACTCATCCTTACCTGATAATCCATCATCGACTTCAGAAAGCATCCTGCCGAGATAAACTGCAATAGCTTCAGCGCTATCCACCAAAACAACCTGGTCTCCAGCAACCTGCCTAATGACGTTTTTGAGCAGTGGATAATGGGTGCAACCAAGGACAAGTGTATCGATGTCCTTTTGTAGCAACTCCTCCAAATAAGAGGCAGCAATAGCTTTGACGATTTCATTATCGTGCCATCCCTCCTCAGCCAATGGAACAAAGAGGGGACAGGCTTTGGAGAAAACCTGAATATCTTTATTGAGATATTGGATAGCTTTGCTGTAGGCGTTGCTTCTGATAGTGCCCTCCGTGCCAATAATGCCGACTTTGCCGTTTCTGGTATGCAGGACAGCTTGCTCAGAACCCGGTTGAATAACATCAATAATAGGAATATGAGTAATCTTATGCAAATCCGGTAATGCAACTGCTGATGATGTGTTACAGGCGACTATCAGGATTTTGATACGCTGTTGAAGCAGGAATCTGGCATTTTGCATTGAATAAGCAATTATAGTATTAGGTGATTTGGGACCATACGGAACTCTCGCAGTATCGCCAAAATAGATCAGATCTTCTTCCGGAAAATGCCGGCGGATTTCTTTATATACAGTAAGTCCACCTATCCCGGAGTCAAAGATTCCAATTGGTTTTTTCATTACTTATTCCTTTTTCTGCCGCTTTGCTTAGTTCTCTTTTGTTGGGGAGTTGATTTCCTTTTCTTAAAGGTAACTTTTGGTGTCAAGGGTGAAACGTGATGTTTGTGTGTAACTGATTCATTGACAAGCTCTAAATAAACATCATCCGTTACTTGCATCACTTGCACAGAAAGGGTATCCATGAGTTGGAAATAGGAGTTTGTCCGGTCATTTTGATATCGCATACAGGTATCGTTGAAAATCCATTTCCCTTTTGGTAATTGAGATATCTTGATGACTCCCGATATAGGCAAGGCATTGAGCTGCACAAATATCGAGCTGGAGTTCATGCCAGTTATCATACCGTCAAACACTTCACCAACATGTTTCTTCATATAGATGGAATTCATAACTCGCTCAATTTCACGCTCTGCTTCATCTGCGATGATTTCCTTTTCTGAAGCTACTGCTGCATAATGGGTTATTTGTTTACGATTAAAGTTGTAATCAGATGTGTGCAAAATATATTTCTTACAAAGATGATGGACTACAAGATCGCATAGGCGTCGGATAGGTGATGTAAAATGAGTATAGGTGTTGATAGCCAAACCAAAATGGGGAAGATGTTCGACAGTGTATTTGGCTTTCTTAAGACTACGCAAGACAAGTCGATCAAAGACACGATGATAGGTGTCATCGGGAAAAGACATAAGCAGATATTGAAGACTGTGATTGAGGTCCTGCCTGAAATTAAGGCTTAAACCATAAGCAGACAATAAAATGGACAGACGTTCAAGTTTTTCCATATCTGGTAGTTCATGAACGCGATACATGGTAACTGGAGATAGTGAGTTAAGCTGTTCAGCCACATATTGGTTGGCAACTAGCATAAAGTTCTCTATCAGTTTGTGTGATTCTGTTTCCACACTCTGGTTCATCTGATGCACAAATCCTTCCTCATCATAAACATATTCAGTTTCAGGAAGATCAAAGAAGAGATAACCTTGCTTAACTCGCTTTTCTGTTAGCAGGGCAGAGAGTTGTCTGGCAGATTGAAGAGATTCTATAACTGCTGAGTCTCTATCCAGTTGCTTACCCTCAAACAACTCATCAACCTCTTCATAAGTTAGCCTGGCATTTGAAGTTATGACACTTTCAAACAATGACTGGTTTTTAATTATTCCCTGTTTATCAAATTTGGTCACTACAGTCATTGTCAGTTTGTCTTCATTTTGCCTTAAAGAACAGATGCGGTTAGAAAGTTTTTCCGGAAGCATTGGAATTACTTTTCGAGGAAAGTAATAACTGTTACCGCGATTGATGCATTCAGCAAACAGAGCAGAATCAGGTTTGATGTAATGAGCTACATCGGCTATGTGCACATACAGTGTCCAACCATTATCAGTTGATTCTATAGAAATTGCATCATCATAATCCCGGGCAGAAGAAGGGTCGATTGTGAAAGTTGTAAGATTCCGGAAATCTTTCCGTTTGGTAAGCTCTGTGGTATCGATAATTTCAGGTAAAGCTTCAATTTCTGTTATAAGATGTTCGGGAAATTCCAATGGCAGACCATTTTGACGGATAAC
>DAHVPA010000410.1 GCA_027318525.1 Candidatus Cloacimonadota bacterium
AGCTTCGTTACCTTTCATCAATACTTTTGCCATCTTAACTCCTCATTTCTCTACGGTTATGGCACAGTCCGGGCAAGTCTGGTAACACATCTTGCACGCTATGCAGGAATCCTGGTCAAAGCACTCGGCATAATGATAGCCTTTGGCATTGATATTTTCAGAAAAGCGGATTATCTTCTTTGGGCAGACTGCTATGCATAACCCGCACCCTTTACAGTAGTTCGGATCAACGGTCATTTTAGGCATAACCTTTCTCCTTTTTGCTAATATTTTCCTATCTAAGATAATCCTTTTTTTACAGCTTTTCTGTCAAGGGAGAAATAGGCTTTTACAATACCAACAAAAATAGGAAACCGAGTCAGAGTCAACTTTCCCGTGCAGGCAGGATTACAGTGTAGTGTCAAGTTTGCCTTAGCGGAAAAGCAGTTCTTCTGTGATTAACCCTTTAATCGTTTAGATTATAGTCATAAGCATAAACCTGCTAAGGAGGTTATCATGCAAAGACTCAAAAACAAGATTGCCCTGATTACAGGAGCAGCTATGGGTATGGGAGAAGCGGAGGCACGTCTTTTTGCCGAAAATGGCGCTTCCCTGGTCCTTACTGATATAAATACTAAAGCACTGGACAAAGTAGCAGAAGAGCTGTTGAAACAAGACACCAAGATTATTGCCCTCAAGCTGGATGTCTCCAGTGAACAGGATTGGATACAGGCGGCTCAGTAAGCGGAGAAAGCTT
>DAHVPA010000411.1 GCA_027318525.1 Candidatus Cloacimonadota bacterium
GTCCTGCTGCCGGACAACGTACAGGTTGGCAAAACCACTAGCAATCCGCTGCTTTCCGTGCCCGGATGGTACCAGGTCAAATGCCCAAAATGCGGCGCCGACGCCAAACGCGAAACCGACACCATGGACACTTTTGTGGACAGTTCCTGGTATTACGCCCGCTACGCCGACCCTAAAAACGACCGCGAACCTTTCGCCCCGGACAAAGCCAAATACTGGCTGCCCGTGGACCAATATATCGGCGGCATCGAGCACGCCGTCATGCATCTGCTTTACGCGCGCTTCATCGGCAAATTCATGCGCGACCTGGGCTGGCTGGATTGCGACGAACCTTTCGCCCGCCTGCTCACCCAGGGCATGGTCACCAAAGACGGCGCCAAGATGAGCAAATCCAAGGGCAACGTCGTCGACCCTGGCTACATTGTGAACCGGTTCGGAGCCGACACTTTGCGCACCTTCCTGCTCTTCGCTTCGCCTCCGGATAAAGACTCCGAGTGGAGCGACGACGGCGTCATGGGCGCGTTCCGCTTTCTGAATCGCGTCTGGCGCCTGATCACGGAAAATCTGGAAGTGCTCAAGCGCGGAATGGCTCTCTCTGCGGATCCGGGGGACATCTCCCCCAGTCTGAAAGGACTGCTGTTCAGCTCCCACAGCACGGTCAAGAAGTGGCTGGACGACTGCCAGCACCGCCTGCAATTCAACACCGCCATCGCCGCGATCATGGAACACC
>DAHVPA010000412.1 GCA_027318525.1 Candidatus Cloacimonadota bacterium
GTTTGGCCAACCCCTCCGTGGTCTGGCCAAAAAACTGGCTGGCGTCCTTGACGATGGCGTCCTGATCAAAGGTCTGCTCTCCCTGGGTCGGCGCCGCGCTGACCAGTAATGGGAAAAAACCGAACAACACGAACCAGAGACGTACCAGAGAGCGGTGAATCATGGGAACCATCCTTGGGTTTTGTGGGTGAACAGGGTCATCATACCAAAAAATATTGAATCAGGGGCTTGAGGAAAGTCCGGTCAAGGGTTAAAATGCACCGCTTGTGGCGAATTAGCTCAGCCGGTTAGAGCGACGGAATCATAATCCGCAGGTCCGGGGTTCGAATCCCTGATTCGCCACCACCCCTCCGAATTGACAGCCTTCAGATTTTGATGATGGTGTCGCCATAGAGAGCCACAAGAGGGTCGTGAGTCATCAGGCGCATAGGTTCGACAAGCGCTTGGGCGACAAGTATGCGGTCAAACGGGTCTTGATGGTGAGCGGGTAACTCTTCAACGGCTGCCGCATGTTCTGCTTCGACCGGCAGGAATCGATAACCGGATTCCTGGAAATGACGTAGGGCATCTCGACCAGAAACCGGCATATCACCGCGAGCCAAAGAATGCTTGATCGCAATTTCCCAGACATTCGCAACACTGATCCAAACGGTCGTATTGGGCGACTTGATCAAGTCCCGCGCTTTCTG
>DAHVPA010000413.1 GCA_027318525.1 Candidatus Cloacimonadota bacterium
GGGGTAGTTAAACTGGATACCGGCCTGCGCCGGTAAGACGCACAGCGGAACTGGATACCGGCCTGCGCCGGTAAGGCTGCGCTCTTAGTTTTGAACGCTGCCTATGAGGTTGATTACGTAGCTGTTGCAAGACGCTTTCCCGATGAAGGTCGGGAACCAGTTTAAGATATCTGACTGTATCGATAAGGTGAGATATAGTTATTACAGCTAAAGATAGCCGCCTTCCCGACGAAGGTCGGGAACCAGTTAATACAAAGGATTGAAGCATATGCCAAAGCAGTTTTGTGTTTACATCCTTGCCAGTAAGAGACATGGCACCTTGTATATCGGAATGACCAGCAGTTTGAGTAAACGCATAAATGAACACAAGCAACACATGATAAAGGGATTTACCGATAAATACAACATAACTAAACTGGTTTATGCTGAAACCCATGCAACTTATTACAGTGCCAAGGTCAGAGAAAAGCAACTCAAGGAATGGCACCGGCAATGGAAGATTAGGCTTATAGAAGAGCTAAACCCTGACTGGGATGACCTGACTGAAAGAACGGATTTTGCATTGGGGTAGTTAAACTGGATACCGGCCTGCGCCGGTAAGACGCACAGCGGAACTGGATACCGGCCTGCGCCGGTAAGGC
>DAHVPA010000414.1 GCA_027318525.1 Candidatus Cloacimonadota bacterium
TTTGTCATCCGTCCCCAAATCCGCATTGAACTCGACCTGCGTAAGAAAATCCACAACTGCGAAAGCTGCGGACGCATCCTGATGAACAAAATCGAAGATTGCGACCCAGCCGACGATAGCGAAGATTAATTCTTTTTCTTAAACGCAAAGCCGCAAAGTTGCCATGACACAAAGAGCTGTCAGATAACTTTATCCGATATCAGACAGCAGTTTTTCCTGCTGCATAAAAAAACGTCATATCTTTTTTCGTGCCTTTCGTATATTTCGTGGTTAATATATTTTCAGGAAGCTGAAATGTCCGCCTGAGAGGTAAACCCGTGCCTTCTGCACGGAAGTGCCTTTCGGGAGGAAAGTCCGGACACCACAGGGCGGGATAGTTCCTAACGGGAACCTGTCGCAAGGCAGAGCCAGCTCCACAGAAACAGACTACCCCATTACCCTCGGGGATGGGGCAAAGGTGAAAAGGCGGTGTAAGAGACCACCGGCGAGCGCAGTAATGCGCCGGCCAGGTAACCCCCACCGGGAGCAAGGCCAAGCAGGATTCATCGCTGCCCGTCAGCGGGGAGGCAGCCCGTCTCCCGCACCCTTTGAGGTGCGCAGATCCGGGTAGG
>DAHVPA010000415.1 GCA_027318525.1 Candidatus Cloacimonadota bacterium
TTTTAAATTGTTGATTTTGTTTGCAAAAATATTTTAGTTTCTATTTTCGCTTTATTTCTTCGGCATCATGAGAGGAAAAATTCCCCAGGCGGTGGGAATTTTTCCTCTCTAAATCATGATGTTTTGCATAACGGTCAATCAGCATTATTTTGTTTTGTTTCGGAAGCTGTCTTGACCGGCGTTCATTTCACCCCGGGGCATTTGACGGATTGACCGCTTCAGCCTTTTCGTGTTATTCCAATTCTAAATCAAGCGCTATCTTTGTTGGCACAGCCTGCCCCGGCGCAGGCCGGGGTTGTCGGCTTCCTCAACGTATGTTTAATACGCCTCGTCGCCTCCGCCTAGCCGCCGCGATATCATCATTGATTTAGAAATGGAATTAGGCCAAACCAACTTCCGATAATGGAAAATGCGGAGGCAACTGGATAAAATGATGGTCTACGATGTAATTGTCATTGGCGGCGGCGCCGCCGGTTTGATGGCTGCCGGCCGGTCCGGGCTGTGCGGAGCGAAAGTGCTGCTTCTGGAAAAAACAGACGGCTGCGGCAAAAAAATTCAGGTCAGTGGCAAAACCCGCTGCAATTTGACCAATGCCGCCGACAT
>DAHVPA010000416.1 GCA_027318525.1 Candidatus Cloacimonadota bacterium
TGAGCGAAGCAATCTCGTAAGATTTTGAAAATATTAGATTGCCACAACGTCTGAGAGTCGTTTCGCAATGACAATCAGCTATTGCGACACAGTCTCCTGGCGGGGGTAGGGGGTGGTTGCCGCCGCGATATCATCATTGATTTAGAAATGGAAAGTCAGCTTCATCGGGGCATCAGTAAATATCCGCGGATCCATTTTTTTAAGCTGCTTTGATATGAGCGGCTTGAAGGCCATCCGGGATAGAACATCTTTCTCCAGATCGACGCCGGGGGCGATTTCGATCAGCTCCACGCCGTCGGATGTCAGCCGGAACACCGCCCTTTCCGTCACATAGAGGATATCCTTTCCGGTGTCGTTGGCGTACTCGCCGCTGAAAGTAATTTGTTCAACCTTGTCCACGAATTTCGACGCCTTCCCTTCTTCAATAATGCTCAGTTGCCCGTCTTTTATCTCCAACGCAGTTTTTCCAGCCATAAACGAGCCGACGAATATAATTTTTTGGGTGCTTTGGGTAATATTAACAAATCCGCCCGGCCCTACCGTCCGGCCGGCAAATTTGCTGACGTTGACATTGCCCTGTTTGTCGATCTCCGCA
>DAHVPA010000417.1 GCA_027318525.1 Candidatus Cloacimonadota bacterium
GCGGATCCTGCCGCGCCTCCTTCTCCACCCTCTTGCGCGCCCTGTCGCGCCTCGCCGCCTCAGTGTCGCCGACACGATGCAGGATCGGGCGGGCTGGCCGCGTTGGGGGCGTGGTTTTGGGGTGGCCGGCCCGGTTGCTCATATCGTCGCCCCATATGCCGTTCCTGTGATCTATTATCGGTGACCGATCCTATTGAATCAGGATATTTCAGTGATGAGTCATCGACAATAGGGGTTTGGGGGGGGTCGGCGGGCATTACCGTAGATATCGGGGATACCGGCCACGATCGGGCAGTTCGAACCGCCGCCGTATTCATCCCGGATCCGGATGGCCACGGACGGCTGGCTAAAAAAGGCCGCACCGACCCCTTCCTTTCGGTATATCAGATTATGCTAAAAATCGGTGGCATCGACCCTAAGCCCGGCGTATACTATTCGCCTCAATCGCCGCCTTTTTTGCGATCCCTTTCGAACCCTGCGTTCGATATGCCATCCGACAAGGGACGACGAGCAACCAGGGTGTAACTTTCGCGGATTGGCGGACGTAGCCCCATTAGCCGGTCTCAGGCAAGCC
>DAHVPA010000418.1 GCA_027318525.1 Candidatus Cloacimonadota bacterium
ATTTGTATTCCGTCGATTTACCCAGAATTATTAAGAATGCATACCGCTCTCAGGCAAAGATTCATCACCCCGACAGTGGTGGTCATGCCGTTAGTTTTCGCAAGCTGCACGACGCCTACAAGGAACTGCTTCAATGGGCGGACAGCCCGTCTTTTACTTCCCGCCGCGGTTTTCCCGATAAGTGGTTCTATGACGGGGAACATAAAAAATGGGTGCAGCCGATGTCGTTTCGCAAGTAATTCCATTTCTAAATCAATGATGATATCGCGGCGGCAACCACCCCCTACCCCCGCCAGCGGGGGACAGAGGCGACGAGGCGTGGTTCGACAAGCTCACCATGAACGACTATCAGCTTTAAGCCTGCCCTGAGCCTGCCGAAGGGCCAACAAAGATAGCGCTTGATTTAGAATTGGAATAATTCCAGTCGGCATTCGAAGCCTTAGCCTGTTGAAAATAAAAGCGCCCCGGGAATTTCCCGGGGCACTTTGGTTAAATGATTAAATCCTAAAAATTGTGACATCCTGTAACTATCAGGCAGATTTATGGACTGGCGGTTTGAGTGTGAA
>DAHVPA010000419.1 GCA_027318525.1 Candidatus Cloacimonadota bacterium
TGTGGATGGTGTCGGCCATGGCAGGCGATACCGCCAGCACTGGCCAATGCCGCCCATGATACCGCCAGACTTGGGGGAACTCAAAGGATACCCCCGGCGCTCTGGGGATGACTCAGGCAAGAAAAAGCCCGCATTTACGCGGGCTTAGGTGACTTGCGGGATGTTGTTAGTAGTTCAAATGGTGGAGGTGGCGGGAGTCGAACCCGCGTCCGAAGGCGCTTGACGCCCGGTACTACATGCTTAGCTCAGCGTTGGATCTCGCCCTCCGGCAGCACGCTCAGCAAAGCGCACCGGAGAGCCAGCCTGCTTGATTTGGCTGCCGGCCGGCAGGCGGCGGTCGGCGGCGATCCCGTGATGATGACCCTACATCCACGAGCACGGGCACAAGTGGGTTCGGGGCTAGGCCTTAAGCGGCCAGAGCGTAGACGTCGTCGTTGGCGTCTGTGGTTTGCCGCTGGATTAACGAGGAAAGCTGCCCCCTCGGCATGCACCAAGCCATCGCACTACCCCCGTCGAAGCCGGAACACCCCCGGAAACGGTTCGTGATGGCAGCGGCAGTAT
>DAHVPA010000041.1 GCA_027318525.1 Candidatus Cloacimonadota bacterium
GTGCTGCGCGCCAAACTGATGGAATTTGACACCTCCAACCTGATTACCAACCGTCCCTTGCTCATCAGGGTAGGCATAATCCTGGGGCTGCTCATCATCGGTTTTGTCAGCCAGGAGCTAATCGGAGTCAATGCCGCAACCCTGGCTGTCATAGCTTCGCTTCTGACGCTTATCCTCAGCAACCGCAAAGAGGTCGAACACATAATGTCCAAAGCAGTGGACTGGGTCTCACTGTTCTTCTTTGTGGGTTTGTTTATGATAGTGGGAGGACTGAAGGAAACAGGAGTCCTCGATATCATCGCCCGCTTTATCTTAAAAATTACACACTCCGATATGCAGTTGACTTCATTAGCTCTCATCTGGTTCTCGGGTATCCTTTCCGCTGTCATAGATAACGTTCCCTTCGTCGCCACGATGATACCGCTCATCAAGAGCATGCAAGCCAGCTTCGGCACCGCCTCCATCAATCCGCTCTGGTGGTCACTGGCATTGGGAGCATGTCTGGGCGGTAACGGAACCCTGATTGGTGCATCTGCAAACATAGTCTCCGTCGGCATCGCCAAAAAAAGCGGACACCCCATATCCTTCTGGACTTTTACCAAACACAGCTTCTTTCTGATGATTATGTCGCTGCTTGTCTCCACGGGTTATGTTTACCTGAGGTATTTCCTGTTCTGACCATGAATATGCTACCAGACTGCCGTAACAGGAGCTGAACATGCTGGTCATGTGGATAGCCCTGCTGGTCTTTGCGGTTACCTATTTCTTTATCATAACCGAATGGATCAACAAAATGACGGCAGTCCTGCTGGGTGGTTTTCTCATCATCCTGCTGCAGGTCACAAACCAGGAAATAGCCTTCAACTATATAGACTGGAACGTCATCTTCCTGCTCATCGGAATGATGATTGTAATGGGTGTATTCAGGGAAACGGGATTTTTCCAGTATGCAGCCATTAAAACAGCCAAAATTGCCCGGGGAAAACCCATCCGGATTATGATGCTGATGTTTGTCGTTACCGCTGCCATATCCGCTGTCCTGGACAATGTTACCACCGTCATTATTGTGATACCCGTCATAATCCTGATTGCCAACGAACTGGGGATTACGCCCGTCCCCTTTATCATTACCCAGGTGCTTGCATCCAATGTGGGAGGAACAGCCACTCTGATTGGTGACCCGCCCAATATCCTGATTGGTAGCGCCAACCACCTTACCTTCATGGATTTTATCATTAACCTGACTCCCGTCATTCTGATTATCACGGCTGTCAGCATCCTGATTCTCTATTTCTCATACAGGCACCGTATGCAAGTCAGCAATCAGCGTCGTGCCAAAATCATGGAATACAAGGAAAAAAACCTGATTACCAACAAGAAGCTGCTGCTCCGTGCTGTTATCGTCATGACAGTGCTGATGACGGGTTTCGTCTTGCAGGATACACTGCACCTGCACTCTGCCACCATTGCCATGACCGCTGCTCTCATTCTGCTCATTATGAGCAATAGAAAGGAAGTAGACCACATAATCACGCAATCCGTAGACTGGGTGTCCATCCTCTTTTTTATAGGGCTTTTTATGATTGTGGGCGGACTGAATGAAGCAGGAGTCATGCGTGAAACCGCACCGATAATCGTTCGAGTTACCCGGGGTGATTTCAGGATTGCATCGCTGGCGATGATTTGGTTTTCGGGGATAATGTCCTCCATTCTGGGCAGTGTTCCTTTTGTTGCTGCCATGATTCCGATGATTAAGCATATGGCTCCCAGTTTTGGCGTCCAGTCCATGGACCCGATGTGGTGGTCACTGGCTTTGGGCGCTTGTTTGGGAGGCAACGGAACCATCATTGGCGCTGCAGCCAACATTGTCTCCATCGGCATCGCCCGCAAAAACGGCTATAAGATATCCTTCTGGCAATATATACGTTATGCTTTTGTTATCACCATCACCTCCCTGATCATTTCCACCCTTTACATCTATCTGCGCTATTTTTTGTTCTGAGCCATTTCACATTATCAAGGCTTGCCGGCAGCCTGCTTTCCGCTTGACTTCAACCTATGCCAGGGATGGAATATTAACCAGGCAGACACAAAACAATTCACAGGTTTCAATTAAAAAAGTTGTGACTTGCGAAAGATAATTATTGACAGAAATTAAAGGCTCCAATTTAGGTAAATCAACTCGATTTAACATTTTATGCATTGGTTCCCTGTTTATTCAGGAAGAACGACCTTAGAGTGCTTAAATCCTGAATAAACTCAAGGAGCACGAGATGCCCGACAAAACTTTAGTTTGCAAAGATTGCAACCAGGAATTTACTTTTACGGAAGGCGAACAGACTTTCTATCAGGAAAAAGGACTGCAAAACGAACCCCAGCGCTGCCCTGACTGCCGCAAAGCCAAGAAACAGCAGAGAAACGCTAACCGCGGTTATGGCAGACGCGATTATTAATCGTAAATAATTGCCAAACTATAGCAAAGGCTGCCCACTCAGGCAGCCTTTTTTTGTTTGCATCTTTCAGCTCCCTTCTAACAAATTTTATCCACTGACCGATTTTTTGGCTTGACGTCATATTGTCTCACGGCTAATGATGCAATCAAGTGTTAAGAGGATGTTATTATGAAGTCAATGAGATTCCGCCTGTCTCAGGATTTTAAAAAGCCCAGCCTTGATCTGGAGCGCAGCAGGGTCATGATCGGACTCTGCCTGTTTGAGAAGCGAATTCAAAGCAGCCCTGACTGTGACGAGCTTACATCGCTTACCTTTGAAATCTGCACAGATGATGGCACCCTTTACAAAAAAGTGGAAAAGCTCCCCGCCCTGTCTCTGATCAAGCAGAGAACCATCGTCATCAACCTCGCTTTTTGTGCCGAGCACGAGCTTTCCAATGACTACGCAGGACTGATTGCGCACGAACTGGGGCACATCTTTCCCCAGCACAGCCATCAGCCGAAACTGCTTCAGGACAGGCTGCCAGTGCCCGGAAAAGGGTTTCATCCCTTTGGCGTCCCCTCTTTTGATTCTGCCAAAGGTGCATACCGCAACTTTGCTGCCGATTTCTATGCCTGCCGCTGGGGTCTTTTTAAGGAAATAGCATCCTACCGTTTCAAAAGAACCGGCGACCCGCATTATGAGGATGTCCTTGCCAAATATACAGATGAAACGGAATTCCGTCTGGCGGCATATCATTACCGGAAAAGCACTCACTTTTGGATTTAATTTCTAAAAAAATAAATTGACAGATATTTTTACAGGTAAAAAAGTAGTTTATTGCGATTTAACATTGCCTGAGTCGGTTCCCTGTTATTTCGGGATACCCTACCCTAACAATGCTTAAATCCCGAAATAAAACAAGGAGTGACCCATGCCCGACAAAACCTTAGTTTGCAAAGACTGCAATCAAGAATTCGTATTTACAGAAGGCGAACAGACTTTTTATCAGGAAAAGGGACTGCAAAACGAGCCCCAGCGTTGCCCCGCCTGCCGCAAAGCACGCAAACAGCAGCGCAACAGCTTCCGTCGTGGCGGATTCGGCCATCGCGACGAGCAATAAGCCATTCCCCAACTTTACCGATTTAATCCTACAGGCTGGCAACTCTCACTGCCAGCCTTTTTTCATTCCTGCAACAACATCTATCAATACTGACACAGCTACTGATTTAGCTCCACAATCCCGATCCTTTGCTGATTGAGTTAATTAATCCCGAATATCCCCTGTTCAGATAGCCATTTCCCATGTTGTCCCTGCTTTTCTTGAGTGTAGAATCCCTTTCCTGCTGAGAGGGATCAACGAGGGGTCTTCGTGGGGTTAGCCCTCGATAACCCCCCGATGCTTACAGGGAAGAAGACCAGAAAAGTCAATGCGGTAGAAAAAAGTCTGCCCGGGAGAACAGGCAGGCTATGAAAGCGTATAGCGAATTTTATAATCAGTGATAGATGACGAGTTTCTCGGTCTTTTCGGCTTTGTTGTTTCCCGATAATGACCTGGCGGTGATTTTGATGAAGTAGGTGTTGTTGGAAAGGAAGTCCCCGTCCTCGTCGCGTCCGTCCCAGGCGATTTGGTTATAGCCTTTGGTGGCAGTGGCTGTAAGGGTCTTAATCTTTCTGCCGCGGAGGGTGTAGATGCCGATCTTGACGTCGGCAGCATCGGAAACATCAAAGGTGAACCAGCCGGCTTTTTTCATCGGGTTGGGATAGGGCAGGAAGTTTTCCACCGTGAAGGATTTGCTCTTTTTCACAACAAAATTGATGGCTGCCACGGAAGGCTGGTTGAAGTTGTCGAAGGCGATGAGCTGCAGTGTGTGATTGCCTTCGGAGAGATTGGCAAGCTCGTAGTTCAGGATTCCCGTCGTGTAGGAATCGGCATTATAGCTGAAGAATTGCGTCACATTGGTGGTTGAGACGGTGTAATCCAGAATCATCAGGATGCTGTGTCCGGGCGCATCGGTGAGGTTGATGCCGTTGGAATCTGAGATTTGGGCAATGAGCAGGGGATTGGTGCCGACGACAGCTCCATCGGTAAAATCAGTATCATCAAGATAGAGAAGGATTTGCGGTGTATCGGGATTGTCGGCAGCGATTGCCTGGTCGCTATAAGTAATGTTTGCCGCGTAGTTGACATAGTCTCTTTTGCGCACATCATCCCACAGATAGGCAAGGATAAGACCGCTGTTGCCATTGGTAACATCATCGGGAACGACAAAAGCTGAGCTGTAACGTGAGTCAGCAGCTGTGGCACTGCCTTTGAACAGAGATTTTCCCCTGAAGGTGTAGGTGCTGTTGGTGGGCATGGATTTGATAATTTCGGAATCAAAGACAAGGACGGAAGCAGCTCCTTCCAGAGCAGGGGCAGAGAATTCTCCTGCCAGGGAAACCAGTTCGCGGGAATTGAGGATGCCATCTTTGGCAGCAGTGGTAACGGTCAGGGTGCTGTCACGTTCGGGTGTGGTAATCAGAAGTAAGGGATCGCCCAGGATGTTGTATTTTTCGTCATTGGAATTGTATTCGGTATAGACAATCTTGGCGTTGAGCAGAGAATAGCCGATGGGATTGCGCAGATTGAGTGAATAGCGGTAATACTGTTTGAGCAGAGCGACGTTGCTGGGTCCGTTGCATTCACGGGTGGCGGCAATGGAAGCAATGCAGGCGGCGTCATCCACCAGGACGACCTTTTCCGCCAGACTGTCAAAGGAAAAGCTGTCAAACTGAGCCACATCACAGGATGCAGCAACAAAGAGAGGAAGCTTGCCAGGGTTGTTGAACCGCCCCATATCCAGCGAGCCTTTGAAATAGTCTTCCGCACCCAGGGTGTCAAAAGAGCCGTGCCCGATGTAATACCAGACCAACGTGCCGTCATTGATGCCCTGCATCATGTCATCCCGTGCCTGGGGTTTGTTTTGAAATTCATCCACTTCGTAATCAATGGCGAAAATCTTGTCGATGAGGATGCTGGGATTGATGTAATCGGAAGTCTCCTGAAGCTGCTCTGAATGGGAAAACTCTCCGACTGTAGCGCCATTGAACTCATCATCGGCAAGAAAGAGAAGTTTATTGCGCCAGATGCCGGGAGTCGGCTCTGTGACATAGCTGTTTAGATTGGACAGCATGATGTCGAGTTCAGACTGGTTTTTTACGGGATAGCGTCCGATGGCAAGCTCGGGATACTGATCTGTGTTGAATAGGGCAAAATAATCATCCGTGGTGGAAGTTTCCTTCTGGAAAACAATCATTTTGTTCTTGGTTGCGGATATGCCGGAGAAGTTGCGCCAGTCAATGGTTCCGGAACCAAGCAGAGTGACTGAGGTCAGAGCCGGATTGGTGTAGGAAGCTTCGCAATGTTCAAGGAAAAGCCGCACTGCGACAGGATCAGGCATCCCGGCATTGAACTGGTTGAAGATGTCCTGCAGCAGAACAACTTTGCTGCGTTTATTGAACTTATCGGCATAAAAAGCTGCCAGACCGTTGGCAGACTGCACAAACACCTCAGGTGTGATGATGATGTTGTCAAAAGACTGGGTGGTGCTTGCCACATTACGGGGTTCCAAAACCTGCACAGAAGCGGGGACATGGTAGTCGCTTTCCTGCGCCACAACGTATTTGACGTTGGTATTGCCGTTGCTCGTAAATGAGAATCCTCCGGTTAATCCCGAAGTGGGAAGCTCCGTTACTTCATAACTGGTGATGCCTGCATTTACACGAAAGACATGCAATCCGGAGGAGTTACCGGAAAAATCATAGCGGACATTCTGGTTGATGAGAGCAGAGGGGATATTGACGAAAAACTGTTTGCTGCGCTTAATCAGACGTTTGTGGCAGGCGACCTGATAGTAATCCAGGTAAAGATTATCGGTGGCAGTGCGAAGGATGTTGATGCCGAGGCTGTTGTTGCCAGCGGAAAAGTAATTTCCGGTATGTGTCATGATGATGGGTGAAAGTCCCACCCAGGACCATTCCTGCACTGTGTTTTGCGAGTTCAGAAGCTGATTGCCGTTGACCTTGAGTCTGACGCGGTGGATGGTGCTGGAGCCATTGCGCAGGTATTCCTGCTTGAGCAGCATGGAAAGAGTCTGGGGCTGTGTCGGGTCGAGGTCTTCCAAGTCTATGTTATACATATATTCGGCATTGGACGAGCCAAAAAGCTTGCCGGTGAACCATTCGAATCCGATGGGAGTGCGCTGGTGGACTTCTTCTTCCATACGCACTGTAACCGGACAGGTGGTGACAGTCGTATCGGCTAGGGGTGAGCTTCCAGCCAGCGATATCCTCAAAGGATTGCCTGCAAAGCTGCCGCCGAAAGTCAGCCAGTAGCAGACATTTTTGGAATATGGGTTGAAATTCTGGTTGCTGCCGACACTTTGGTTCATTTCCAGTCCGTCTCTGTCCCTGCCGTAAAAGACTATAAAGTCGTTAGGATCAAAAGAGCCGTCAGTTTCGCCGGTAACAAGGATGGGGATTTCCCGGAAGCCGGGACCGTTGTAGCTGATGCTTTGAGGCAGAGTCTCTCCTCCGGTTGTAAAAAGGCGGAAGGTGCGCGGGTCGATATCGTTTAGGGGCAATTGGTTGAGCAGGGCAGGAGTGATTTTGAACATGCCGTCCCTGTCTGTTTCTATCTTCACCCAGTTATCAGCCAGGCTGAAATCGGCAAAATTAATGGAGGAACGCTGGCTGCTGAGCCAGCTTTTAGCTTGGGCGGGATTGATTGTTTGTTCTGCCACAAGGGAGGTTAGGTCGTCTGGAATAAGATTGGAGCGCTGATTTAGATTACCGTCAATCCTGATTGTAAATTCTAGCCTTGTATAGACAGAAAGAGTATTCTTGCCGTCATAAATAAAGGGATTAATCCTGATGGGAACAAAACTTAGATTGCGGAATTGCTGCACAGGCAATAAAAGGATGGGTTCTCTGCCGGGATTGGCATAAAGCTCTTCCTTAACCAGATAGCTATAGGCATCAGTCTCGCCATTACCAATGAGAGTTGGAACCGGCTGCAGACGTTTTTCCAGTCTTATGTCGCGAACAGCTCTTCCCGCGATGGTAAAGCTGATTTGTCCGTCCAAAGGGACAGCCACCTTGCATTCGTCAAAGGGCAGATTGGGAGCTCCGGATTCCGACGGCTTGCCCAAATCGCTGATGATGGTATTGAAATCCAGTTCTGTGCCAAGCTTCCAGCCCGGGTCTTCCCAGACAACACTGTAGGAGGACTCATTTATCTGTGTAACGCTGACTACGGCAGATAATAGGGTCAGCGCAGTCAGGATTAGCAGCGATAGGCAGAGCTTTTTCATTCTTTTTCTCCCCGGGGTTTGAATAACCGGTTCAAAAGACTGATCAGACCATAGAACACAGCCATGAAGATAAAGATACCAAGCATGCCTTCAAACATAATGAGCAGAGATTGCTGGAATGCCGTTGTCATGATATTTCCTTTGTTAATAATGATATGTTTTGCCGTTGCAGATGGCGTAGGAGCGATAGATCTGTTCCATCAGGAGCAGTCTGATCAGTTGATGGGGAAAAGTTAGGTCGGAACAGCTCAGGACAAAGTCTGCCCTGGTGCGGATTGATTCAGCTAGTCCATAAACGCCGCCGATTACAAAGACAGCTTCAGTGTGGTCGAGGACTTCCTGCAGTCTGGCAGCAAGTGCGGGAGAAGTAAGCCGGTTGCCTTTTTCATCCAGAGCAATAACATAAGCGTCGGCAGGCAGGGCTTTCAGGAGAATCTGAGCCTCCTGATTTTTAACCTTTTCGATGCTGCCTTCGGTGGCGAGAGACGCGTCCTTAAGTTCCTGCCATTGCACCTGCCATTGTCTGTTCAGGCGCTTCTGATATTCAGCCAGACCCTGTTTAATCCAGGTTTCTCTGGTTTTACCGAGGCAGATGATGCGGATTGGCATGCAAATCTACATACACATGAGCGCCATGGCAATGCAGAGCATTTTGGTCTCCCCTTCATCTGCCCTGGAGGGGATGAGGATGGGGACCTTGGTGCCCATGACCACATGCGCTATGCGGTAATGGCAATAGTAAACGAGCATTTTGCCGAAGATATTGCCGGATTCGATATTGGGGAAAATCAGAATATCGGCTTTTCCGGCGACTGGGGAGACAATACCTTTGATTCTGGCAGCTTCTTCATCCACTGCATTGTCAAATGCCAGCGGACCTTCAATCGTGCAGCCTGATATCTGTCCCCGTTTATTCATGATGGAGATGAGTGCTGCGTCCACAGTGGAAGGCATTTTGGGATTCACTGCTTCCACAGCGGAAAGCAAAGCCACTTTGGGGTTTGCAATGCCAAAGGCGTGAGCTACGGGAACCGCATTTTTGATGATGGCGATTTTCTCATTCAGTTCTGGCAGGATATTGATTCCACCGTCGCTCATAAACTTTATGCCTTCAGGATGTTCGTAGGCAAATACATCGGAGATAACGTCGCTGACCCTTAGTCCTTTGTCCTTATCCAGAACTGCTTTGAGCAGGACAGCGGTGTCGGTTTTACCTTTCAGGATGACATGACCTTTACCCTGATGTACCAGTTCTACAGCAATTTGGGCTGCTTTGGCAAGATCGCTGCCGCAATCTATGATTTCAAATTTATCTGCCAGGTCGGGAGCTGATTCCGCCAGCATTTTGTTTATCAATTCGGCGTTTCCCACCAGGATGCTGTCTGCCATACCTTCTCTGTATGCCAGGATTGCCGCGTCCAGGGATGATTCGGATTGGGCTGCCGCTACAATCACTTTTTTGCGTGGTTTGGCTTTTACTGCCTGCAGCATTTCATCGAAATTCTTCATATTGGTCTCCCGTCTGACTCTTAATTGCTGTATTTTTCAATAAAGTTATCAACCAGCTTCTCTTCTTCCGGTTGCAGCCCTTCCAGTATCTTTTTCAGAGCTTCTTTCTGGATTTGGCGCACCCGTTCCCGGGATAGTCCCATCTTTTCTGCTATCTGGGCGAAGTTGCGGGCTTTCTGCTGTTTGTTGATGCCGTAATAGGTGCGGATTATCTCAGCTTCGCGCGTGTCGAGGTTATCTATGGCATTGCGCAGTTTTTTGAGGATACGTTCCCTGTAATACATGCTCTGAGGGTCCACTGTATCCTTGTCTTCCAGGTTATCGCCGATATTGATTTCCTGGTTGCCGGAGGTGCTGATCATCTCGTCTATAGAGACAGTGTCTATGATGTTACCTCTCAACTGGTCAATCATTTTAGGGTCAAGTTCCATCAGTTTGCCCAGTTCGTCGTCGCTCGGGGTATGTCCGGTTTCAGTATATTTCTTGTCGGAAACAGCCTTCAGTTTGTTGGATTGGCTGGTTTTACCCAGTGGGACGCGTATCATCGAGTTCTTTTCTGAAATGGCAAGCATGATTCTCTGCTTAATCCACCAGATGGCATAAGAAATGAGTTTTATATCCTTTTCAGGGTCGAATTTCTCAATGGCTTTGATGAGTCCGATATTGCCTTCGCTGATTAGCTCCAGCAGGGTAAGCCCCCGGTTCTGATAGCGGGTGGCGATTTTGACTACAAACTTGAGGTTGGATTGAATCAGCCGGTTGAGTGCATCCTTGTCACCATTATGGGCTTTGACTGCCAATTCCTGTTCCAGTTCACGCGGCAGGGCTTTGTATTGGGAGATTTCATACAGATAGTTTTGCAGACCTTTGTCAGAAAAGACTGATTCTTTCTTTTTCGCCTTCAAGACCATCTGTCTGCCGCCTTACTTGCCCAGAGGCAACACCTTGCGCGGGTTAATTGCTTTACCCTTGATGCGGTATTCGAAATGGCAATGCGAACAGGTGGCATTGCCGGTGGAACCAACAGTGGCTATGACCTGACCCTGCTTGACTGTTTCGCCTACGCTGACCAGGTTCTTTTCATTGTGGGCATAGACGGTCATGACGAAGTCAGGATGCTCGATGACGACAACGTTGCCATAATTGCCCTGCAATCCGGAATAGACCACTGTGCCATCCAAAACTGCATAAATCGGGATTCCGGCAGGAGAACCCAAGTCTATTCCCTTGTGCGGTCTGCCATTGCGGATGCCGTATTCGGAAAGGACTTTGCCATCGATGGGCATAATCAGGTCGCTCCTGATTTTGCTTTTGGCTTTGAGGTCTTCCTCGGTCACCAAAGGAGTTACTTTTTCCGGCTTGGGTTTGCCTTTGGGAGCTGTGATATAAAGCTTTTGCCCCACCTTCAAAGCATTGGAGCTGAGGTTGTTGAGCCGTTTCAGCTCTTCCACCGTCATATTGTTTTCCCGGGCTATTTTAAAGAGCGTATCCTTGCGCTGCACAATATATACTTTTTCAATCAGGACTGAATCCGGACCGGCAGACAGGGTTTGATCAGGTCCCGGGGTCGGGGTGGTAACTGTGGCGGGCGCAGGAACGGTTGTAGTAGAAGCAAAGGCGGAAGGGTCTTTGATAATCAGGACCTGCCCCGGTTTTATCATCACATGCTCATCGGCAAAACCATTGTAGGCAAGCAGTTCCTTAATTGTAATGCCGGCATTGAGAGATATCCTGTAGAGGTTTTCCTTGGCTTTGACAGTGTGCAGGTAATCCTGGGGCAAAGCTGCCGGATTGACCTTTTTCAGTGTTTCAGACGCAGGCGGAGTTCCGCTGTCTGTGGTTGATGTATCGGCAGGGGTAATGACCTGTTCAGGTGGTTTGGGAGGTGTTTCTTTGGGTTTCTTTTCTTTTTTGGGGGTAGGTTTGGTTTCTTTTTTAAGAGGTTTGATTTTCAGGTTTTGACCGATGGAAAGCCTGCTGCCCGACAGGCTGTTCAGCTTCTTGATTTCATTGACGGTCACGCCATACCGCTTGCTGAGGTCATACAGAGTATCACCTTTGCGCACTTTGTGAGTCTGATACTTGACGGCGGCTCCGAGTCCGGAGACTCCCATCAGGCATACGACAAAGGCTATCAGGACTATTGTTTTTATTCTATGCAATGAAAAATTCCTCGTATTCTGAATATTGCGCCAGCTCGTCAACGGTCAGCCGGCTGACCTGTGCAAATCGATTGCCCTGCCTGATTTCGCTTACAAACATATCCAAGCGGTCTCTTTGCCCCGACGCAATAATCAAAACTGAGCCATCCGGACGATTCTGCACATATCCCTTGAGATCGTACCGGTTGGCGCAATTCTGAATGTAGCGGCGAAAACCGACGCCCTGAACCCTGCCGTAAGCACTTATTTCCAAAGCAGGCATCACTCTCTGTCCCCCATCTATTGCACAATTTGTTCCATCCCTCCCCACTCTGGGGATAACTCTATCCCTGACAGCAGGATAGATTGTTACACACGCAAGCTAAAGATAGAAATCACGGCTTTATTTTCAACCTAGCATTCATATTCAAAGCTTTGATATTTGTCAAGAAAGTTTCTCCTCCGTCCTGACATTTTCCATATTTATATTACATCTGCTCAACCGATTACCTGCATATTTCCTCTCTGCCGGCAGCAGCTTCAAGTCATCCTCTTTTGCTGCGAGGGGTCAGCGAGGGGTTATCGAGGGCTTTCCCCAC
>DAHVPA010000420.1 GCA_027318525.1 Candidatus Cloacimonadota bacterium
AAGAGGTAAAAGGCTGGCCCTCGCCAACAAGGAATCCCTGGTGCTGGCAGGGCATTTGCTGATGCCTTTGATCAAGGAAACGGGCACGGAACTCATCCCGGTGGATAGTGAACATAGCGCTCTCTTCCAATGTATCGGCGCGCATCCGGAATCCGGGATCCGCAAAGTGCATATCACAGCCTCCGGTGGCGCTTTTCGCGACCTGCCTCTGGAGGATTTTGCCCGAATCACGGTGGAACAGGCGCTAAGGCATCCCAATTGGAACATGGGCGCGAAGGTCACGCTGGATAGCGCCACGATGTTTAACAAAGCCCTGGAGGTTATGGAGGCGCACTGGCTCTTCGGCCTGCCCTACGAGAAGATCGGAGCGGTGCTGCATCCGCAGTCCGTGATCCATTCCCTGGTGGAATTCGTGGATGGCTCGCTCCTGGCGCAGCTCAGCGTTCCGGACATGAAGTTGCCCATCCTTTATGCTCTTTCCCATCCGCGCCATCTGACCTCCAATCTGGTGCGGACGAGCCTTCTGGACTTGCCTCCGCTCACTTTCGCGCCCCT
>DAHVPA010000421.1 GCA_027318525.1 Candidatus Cloacimonadota bacterium
GTTTTTATGACAGGGAACCTGCCCTGGGGAGTAAAAACATAATGGATGAGGATTTGAGTGAAACTATGCGACATCTGTTTTCCTCCTTTTGCGTGTCGTCCTAACGGACTCGTTTCTTCTTGACATTACAAACCCAGCAATCAAATTGCTGGGCTATCAAATTTCGTCCTAACGGACTTCAGGAGATGTGATGCAGGCGTCTAGTCCATAGAGGACATACAGGATGCATATCTCCACATATATATCATAATCGCTGCGAGGGGTCATCGAGGGGTTATCGTGGGGTAAGCCCTCGTTGACCCCTCCGGGTAAAAGAGGAAGATAAAAAAATCAGAACAGGTATTTGACTCCGACGCCGACAGAGCGCTTGGTCTCCTTCCAATACTTGATGGAGCCGTCTTTATTCTTGTCTTTATAGAGTTCGGCGTATTTGCCAATCAGGAACCAGCGTTTCTCGGTGACGCGGAAGGTGATTTTGGCATCCAGCCTGCCGCCGGGCACGGCGAAATACTTGAGGGCAAGGCGGTCGGTATTGGTCTTGGAA
>DAHVPA010000422.1 GCA_027318525.1 Candidatus Cloacimonadota bacterium
AAAGGAAAGAAAATTAAATTTATACCACTATGGAAATGGCTGCTAAATCTAAATTAACAGTTTTTGCTTTCAAATTTTAATATTCAAAATTTATAGTTTTATTGTTATACCTTACTTCAAAGAAATATTTATATTCCTTGATTTATAATAAATAATATGCCATTTAAAGCCTTAAACAATAAAGAAGAGGAAAAAACAGAGCATTCCTATATATATTCACACACACACACAACTAAGCACTTAACTCTTTTAACAAAAAGTAAAAGATCTCAGTCCGCTTTGGAATACATGATGACCTATGGCTGGGCTATTTTAATCATAGTAATAGTAGCAGTAATCCTCTATTCAATGGGTATTTTCAATCCAAGTTCAAGTGTAACTTTCACAAGTAGTGGTTTCTCACCTTTTACAGTATCCTCAAGCTTATGCAATAATATAGGATACAAAATAGCAGTATTAGCAGGTCCAATACCGAACAATGCAAATTCACTGACAATCAATAAAGTATACT
Source organism: Candidatus Cloacimonadota bacterium (assembly GCA_027318525.1). GTDB lineage: Bacteria > Cloacimonadota > Cloacimonadia > Cloacimonadales > Cloacimonadaceae > UBA5614. The sequence continues at coordinate 512 of DAHVPA010000422.1, forward strand.
TAACATCGGCAACAGGAGCTAATACAACAACAG
>DAHVPA010000423.1 GCA_027318525.1 Candidatus Cloacimonadota bacterium
AACTGGAAAACCTTCAACTTTAACAAGCTATGAACCAATAACCATAACTAACAGCCAAAGTTCAGTAACTCCAAGTCCATTCCAGCAGATGGTTAATTTCACATCATCAGATCCAGGCTTTTCCTCAATAGCAACAGGCAATTTCGGACAGAATGTAGAGTTCTTCTATTACAATGGAACAGTAATACCGTCATGGCTAGAGAATTATACATCAACAAATGCAATCTGGTGGCTAAAGATAGCAGCTATACCAGCAGGCTCATCAGAAACAGTCTATGTAGGTTTTGCTCCGGCATCAACAAATCTATTCAACACAGTAAATGATGGTGAAGCCCCCCAATTATCATCAACATATGCAGAGTACGATGATGGGGTTAATGTATTTAATGAATACGCGGATTTTAATGGTGTAAATGATGGTGAGGTTACAAATAGTAAATACTCTGTTATAAATAATGGGGTAGTATTTTCTTCTGATACTGGTGTTGGAGGTCAGGGTGTAGGTATTTCAGTTTTTAATAAAATATATTTTAACCAGACAT
>DAHVPA010000424.1 GCA_027318525.1 Candidatus Cloacimonadota bacterium
AAATCACACCCCTGGATCATACCTTGGAGTAAAGCAGGTTATAAACTGAAGGGATTATTAACGCTGGATTTACCGGCGGCGCTGAGATCGGGGCGTAAGCACAAAGCGAATCTAAGCCTTTTCAGGAACGGGGCAAGCCGGTTTTGAAATTCACTTAAAATCACAAAATGGTTAGCTATAGGTTAGCATTCAAAAAAATAAGGGGTTAAGTAATTTTACCTAACCCCTTGATTTTACTGGAGCCGATGACCAGAATCGAACTGGTGACCTACTGATTACGAATCAGTTGCTCTACCGGCTGAGCTACATCGGCATCTCCAATAGTCATGATTCCCGGAAAGAGAGGCAGTATTTATCTTAAGGGGCCTGCCTTGTCAAGTTTTTGTACATCTATAAATAAATCAGCGGCTTTATTTCCGGCAGTGTATCTCCCGCATACAATACTTTTTCCAGAAAAAGACCGGAGGGCGGAGCCGTAAAATGGGCGGGAACTTCCGAATGGGAATTAAGCAGTTCCTGGACATCGGAAAG
>DAHVPA010000425.1 GCA_027318525.1 Candidatus Cloacimonadota bacterium
ATTACAAAAATCTGGCCATTCTAAACAATTTTGTTACGGAAAGAGGCAAGATTATGCCCCGCAGGATTACCGGTAATTGCGCCAATCATCAAAGAGAGCTTACCGCTGCAATAAAACGGGCCCGTACAATCGCCATTATGCCTTTTGTCGCCGCTGAAGGCAGATAAGAGAAAAACACTAAAAAAACTTGCCGGTATCCGTGAAGTTCAGATGCCGGCAAGTTTTATTTTCATACCATTCCGCTTTCTTTGGCTAACTTTGTTGGCGTCGTCGTTGGCTTCCTCAACGTATGTATAATACGCCTCGTCGCCTCCTCCTCGCCGCCGCGTTATCCTTTGAATGCGAAAAGGTATCAGTCCGATATCAGACAGGTCATTGACTTTGAAAATATTCAGTATTCTAAGTCCCCGCAATTCTTTTTTCAGAACGTTGTTAATTCTTACCTTTTTTGTTTTAATAGTCGGTTTTGTTCCCGCTGTCGGTTCCGTTTTAATTATTTTTCTGCCGATGCTTACTTT
>DAHVPA010000426.1 GCA_027318525.1 Candidatus Cloacimonadota bacterium
AAGCAGTCAGGAGTGTCATCGTATTGTGTTCCATCGCGGCGTAAGGGGAAATGCTGATGCCTGCCATGCCGTATTTCTCAAAGGGAAAGGGTCCGTAATAACCTGAGAAGAAGTTTATCATATCCGGCACATGGGAAAAGGAAACCTGCGCATCAGCCAAATCTGAAGCAAGGACGAAGTTCTGAATCGGGATGGTGCCTGCCATCTGGTTGTATTCCACAAAAGCTGCTGCTGCAAAACCGATGACATAGGTGGCGACGGGGGTTGACATTGCCCAGTGATGGGTTCTGGTGCCATCGCCATTATCGGTAATCCCGCTGCGGGTGCCTTGTCCAGCCACCAGCCAGTCACTGCGCACAGTGATGTGCTGCTCCAGCAGCGCTTTGTCCCAGGGGTGGTCATAGCAGGGCCAGTAATACCTCCCCGCATCAGGATTGGAAAGGGTATAGACACCGGTGGTATTGAATTTCATGACGATGGAATATGGCGAGGGACTGAGCGCCGGGACTCCGGAAT
>DAHVPA010000427.1 GCA_027318525.1 Candidatus Cloacimonadota bacterium
GAACAGACGGCGGCCATTCTTCGAAATCACCGTCCGGGTTCTACACCGGTGGGCATTGTCACCGACGCAGGGCGCCCCGGCGAAAAGATTGTCCTGACAAGCCTCGATAAAGTTTTGGAAGAAGAGATAAATATGACAAGCATCGTCATCATCGGCAACAGTACTTCTAAAATCATTGAGGGAAAGTTCATTACCCCCAGGGGTTATCAGATATGATACCTTTTCGCTTTCAAAGGATAACGCCGCGGCTAGGAGGAGGCGACGAGGCGTATTATGCATACGTTGAGGAAGCCAACGACGACGCCAACAAAGTTAGCCAAAGAAAGCGAAAAGGTATCATACTGCTTATGGGAGGTACGAGTGAAACCTCTCTCCTTGCCGTTAATCTTGCCCGCGCCGGATACCACGTTCTGGTTTCCTGCGCCACGCAGATTGACCTGGACGTCGGCTGTCACCCGAATATCACCCTGCGCAGAGGTCCAATGGATGCCGGTGAAATTTATGCACTGGT
>DAHVPA010000428.1 GCA_027318525.1 Candidatus Cloacimonadota bacterium
GGCGCCGCCGATTGTCGTCGACTATGTAATTATTCATGAGTTGATGCATATTAAAGAAAAAAACCATTCGGCGCGATTTTGGAACCTTCTTGAAGTTGCCATGCCCGGGTACGGGATTCACCGGCGCTGGCTTCGAGAAAACGGGCATAAATTTGTTCTGTAATTCCGTTTCTAAATCAATGATGATATCGCGGCGGCTAGGAGGAGGCGACGAGGCGTATTATACATACGTTGAGGAAGCCGACGACCCCGGCCTGCGCCGGGGCAGGCTGTGCCAACAAAGATAGCGCTTGATTTAGAAATGGAATAAGACAGGCAGGCAAAGCACGGAAATTTATCGGTACACGGTAAAGAACAGCGGATCGATCATGGCAGTTTCCTATATTTTGAAGAGAAGCAGAAAAAGGAGAAAGACGATTTCTCTGCAAATTACGGAGCAAGCTGATGTTGTTGTCCACGCGCCTTATTTTACGCCGGTAAGCGAGATCAATAGTTTTCTGGAACAAAAAT
>DAHVPA010000429.1 GCA_027318525.1 Candidatus Cloacimonadota bacterium
ATATCAAATGTATTCTTAAATACATTTGATATACATTTGATTTCCTTTTGATATGCTTTTGATTTACTTTTGGTATTGAGGGAGGGGTTGGATGAAAATGGGTAAAAAAAGAGCTCCACGTGGGAGCTCTGAAAGGATTAAGCTATCTTATAAACCGGAATTCTTTATTGTGAATCGGGAGAGAAATAACCGCGCATAATGCGCAATCCGATGCTGGAGTATCTGCCGGTGGGATTTTCCTTACCTCTGCCGGCAGCGCGTTGATAATTTGGATTATCTGCCCAGGAACCTCCTCTCAGGACACGATAAGAGCCGGATTCAGGTCCGTGCGGGTCGGTGAAGGATTCTTCCTGATAAGCGTCATACCAGTCCCAGCACCATTCCCAAACATTGCCGCCCATGTCATACAAGCCGATTTCATTGGAGTTTTTCTGTCCGACGGGGTGGGTCTTGTATTGGGAATTGTCTTTATACCAGCAGGTGGAGCTGACGTCATCGCCTCCCGGGAAT
>DAHVPA010000042.1 GCA_027318525.1 Candidatus Cloacimonadota bacterium
TGCCAGAGAGTGTGAGGTCTCTGTTCTTGAAATATAATAATAATCATTTTCAAAGTTGATATACAATTCGTGAGGGACCGCATTGTCTACACCAATCCTCATTTTCTCTTTGATGATGTCTTGCAACTGGAAAGCTGAATATCCTTTAATTTGTATTGCATCATCATAGAAAACGTTGTAATCACGGTTCAATTGCATCGTTTTTCCATTCAGATATACTACGCCATTATTAACATGGAAAGTATGATGGTTATTGTGTATAATGACAGAAAAATCATAATCTGATTTTTTAAAAGTAATCTCATCGCGGCTTTCGCGATTCTCATACATTTTCCACAGCGTGTTGCGGTCAAAAAGGATATCTCCAATATGTATCTTGGCGTCCTTGGGCAACAAATATAATTTACCAGGCATCAATTTGACACCATTAAGCAGAACATTGGCGTTCAATCCAGGAGCTACAAACTGATAATTTTCGATTGCTAGGAGCAGCATTTCATAATTCGCTATGAATGAACTGCGAAATCTAATGTCCGAATCGCTATCTCTACCAAAAAACAAGTAATCCGAAAAAAGAGAATTAAAGACACTGATGAAGGGCTGGTCAAAAGAAATGGTTATAAGTTCCTTGGATTTGAACTCAAAATGGTTGATTAGGTTCATGAACCCTTCGGTATTCAGATGGAACCTATTGCATATCTCCAAAATGCCGGTGATTTCTGATAATTCATAATCATTATCTGTGTTAGCCATTATTATCAGACTTAAAACTATACGAATTTTATCAATTTGGATTAAGTTCTTATTAAGATATTCAATAACAGAATCATAGTCATATTGGCTTCCTGTAACTTCCCGGACATATACTTCCCAGGATACATCCAGATTACGGAACAAATCTATCAGTAAACTGTATAGAATATCAATTTCCAGAGCCGAAATATCTCTTTCCTGTTTTATCAGGTGAACATACAAACGCATAACCATATCGATGGTTTTCTTTCTTTTCACCAATCCAGCCCGGCTCAGATAGTTGTAATCTCTTTTCATATTAACTTTTATCAATCACATTGTTAGCAATTTATGTTTATGTTCCTGTGTGCATTGCTCGCACAATCTGTAATTGCAAAATTTATGGAATATCTGGAGTAAGCCTTGTTGTAGTATATATTTCCGGCTAATCACTTTAAATAATTCGGGATTCATATAATCCCGCATAAAATTGATAATGTAATTGCAGTTTTCTGCTGGAAAACATCTGAGGATTTCTTTGACCCTTTCAAGCATTCTGGTGTTGTTCGTTTTTTCTGCATACAGATTTAGTATCGGAAGGAATATATTTCCTGTGATTGAGTATGATAAAGTCTTGCCAATACTCTGAGGAATAAGCTTTACTTCTTGGGGATTCAATAACCTCAATATACAATCATTTTGTTTGTTGATTTTTATAATATCGTTTTCCTTAAAACAATCAAGCAATGCGGTTAGAAAGCTCTTTTGAAGCATGCTATCTATGACCACCGCTGCCTGAACAATCCGCCGAACCGGATGATTTGCGGGTCGGATACGAAACAGGTTCCAGGAAAAACTGCCTTTATCTGTAGTAAAGTTCTGAGTTTCAAAGCCTTTTCGCAATTTCTGGAATGAGACAGGGGGTAACAACTGCTCTGCTCTTTGCCATAGTCCTGCATAGTTTATCCAGATGGCAGCCAGTTCGGTTGAGTCCATCCCATTTTTTTTCCATTCTGACAACACATCCCAACCAAAATGTTGTGCGATAGCCAATGTATTGAATTTATTTTTTTCATACCCCATGGCTTCCATAAAACCGTTGTATAGCAATTGGTCAAAGCTGTTGAAAGATAGTTCTGCATTAAATCTTTGAGCCTTACGCAAAAACCTTTCCCATCCGTATTTGTCTATCAGGAGAACTATTTGTTCTGTTTGATTTATAGTAAGTAAATCGCATATACTTCTTTTGGCTATATCCGGTTCTTGAGAATACTGACAAAAAAGCTTGGCTATATCTGCATCCAATTGATTCTTCAATTCGAGAATTTCTATTGGGGAAGCATCCTCCCTGATAGTGAAGGAAGAGGTGGATTTATGCTCGTAAACGACATGCAGAATAGTGCTGTTGTATGATATGTCTTCATGATGTTGATGAGCATACCAATCGTAGGTGTTCAGATGAATTTCGGTATCACCTCTCAAAGTTATCCCATCCAGGCTCAGAACAGTGTTTTTAAAATCTGGTCCGTTGAAGTTATTGTATTGACCCTGATAAATGATTTTCAGATGTTTACCGCTAACTGTATTCAATTCTGCAATCAGATGCTGTTGGTCCCAGATATGGTGAAGAAATTTCTCTTTGAATTCCATATCAATAAATACGTTGAAGCATGTTATAACGCTGAGTTGCTGATCTGCTGCGATAGTAAGTCTGGGGTGAGTATTTGACAGGATTGGTCAAAATGGATACAAGCTGCATGGTTCTTTCGGCTCCCAGCGACTTGATCCCTGTGCCATAGTAGTATCTGGATGCTGTTTCTATCCCGTAAATGCCTTTCCCCCATTCTATGTAATTCAGATACAGCTCAAGCATCCTGCGTTTACTCATTATGATTTCCATGATAACAGTAATCTGAACTTCCAGGTATTTCCTGAAGTAAGTTCTATGTGTGGTCAGGAATAAAGTTCGGGCAAGCTGATTGGAAATCGTGCTGGCACCAAATCTGATTCTCCCTGAACGCTGGTTCTTTTCCCAGGCTTTCCGGATTGACTTCCACTCAAAACCCCAATGTCTGTAGAAATTAGGGTCTTCCAAAACCATTATCATTCTAACGCTGCGCTTAGGAATCTTTTTTATCGGGACATAATAGCGCTTATGCCAATCATATCCACGGAATAAATATCTCTGAACCATAAGAGGTGTAAAAGGTGGATTTACAAACTGGTAGATAATACACATAAAAGCTACTATTCCCCAAAACCAAAGATGTAATCTCAGGACGAACAGCAGAATTCTGGCAAATAAACTTTTCTTTTTCCTTATCATCAATAAATCCCATAGCACCATGTTCTGTCATTTCAATCCAGTCAATGGTTTTTTTTTGCCCATAAACTACATCTTGCTATTAAATTTATGAGAGGTTCATCAGAGAGTATTCAGAGACTTAGTCTCAGGAAACCCCCTTTAGAACTACAAGCAAAATTATGGTTACTATAGGCTTACACATTATTTGACAATCTGTTACGCGTGATATGAAGTAATTTATAGACAGTATATAGTTACTTCTTGACAAATAGTGTAACTTTAATTTACAGTTCATGGTGTAAACTAATCATGCAATAGGTGAGGTATATAATGCCAGTGCAGATTAAACAGGTATTGCATCAGTTTATTCTGGATAAGTTTATCAATTCCCGTATCCATGATATGCTGAAAAACACTCAAAGCAGCCATTTAATAGAATTCATGGGGATATCCGGAAGTGGTAAATCATATTTAATTGAGCCAATTATCGAATCCCTCCATGATTCATACGACACAGTGATCCAATACTCGCCACATCCTTTTTGGGATAACCATTTACAGGATATCCTGGCACTGCTTACTACTCTGAAGGATTCGGAAATCCGAAAGATCTGTCTGGAACCGGAGAAACCTGTTGGCTCAGGCAACAAGCATGATTTTTACTATTATCTTTCTGAACAGCTATTGCAAAGGAATGTCCTGCGCCCCTGCCTCCTGATTATCGACGACTGTGATCTCCTTGATAAATATACGCGAGACTTTCTGCAATATATTGTTCAGTATGCAACCGATGCAGGTCTGCAGATTATTGCCATGACCCATCAACGTCTTTTCCCTTTTTCAGAATTGGAATACATGTATCCACTCAGTACTGATAGTATTGAGGACATTCTAAGAAAGGTATATCCTGAAGCCGGTTTGGGTTATATCAAAGAAAGCGAAATTCTGAAGAATATTTCACAAGGTAATCTTTTAATCCTGCACACAATACTAAATGAAATCGCCAAAGCTAAAACTAAAAAGCTTGATATATCTGACTTTATAGCAAAACAATATAATCCTGCCGAAATCTATTTGAAACAGTTAGATGCACTCACTGAATCACAAAAGAAAGTGATGATTTATATTTATGCAATGGACGGTATGTCTGAGCCAGAGTCTATAAAAAAGACTGTTGGTTCCAAAACAATATCCACAGACTTGGCAAACCTGGAAAAGGCTGAACTAATTTATAAACTTAACGGTCAATTGGTGGTAAGAAAGAAGATAACATTCTCTCATTGGTTAAAGACATACAATGAGGAAAATCTGGGAAAAATCTATCATAAAGTATTGGAATATACTGCTTCAAAAAAAGGGATACCGTTGTTTCGGGCTTCTCTCATGAGGCAAATCAACCAATATGACCAGGAGCTATTCAAAGCTGCCTTACAGATTCTGCATAAGCTATCTGATAACGACACAATTCTGATAATCAACAAATTTATCCTACCATATCAGAAAAGCCCCAAAGAAAAATTGGAAGTAACGAAAAACCTTGGTATAACAAGCTCTGCTTTAAATGAGAAAGATAAAGCAGTGGACTTTTTCCGGCAAAGCCTGCAACTATGCGTTACTCATAAACTTCCTGATGAAGAAATAATCTATTTTTTAGCCAGTAACCTATATGCCATCAATTCAGCAAATTTCGCATTAGAAGTAATAAGTAAATACTCTCCTGATTCGATCGATCCTCTCTGGAAATCAAAAATTCTAACCCTAAAAGCAGAAATCCTGACCGAAACCGAACATTTTGATGAAGCCATAGAAGTTTTAGATACTGTAATACGCAATATGACAGCAATTGAAGAAAAGCAGGATCGTTACAAGATTCAAGCAGGCGTAAAGAAGTTTATGGGCAGGATTCATTACTACAAAAACGAATATGAACAGGCTGAAGCTTCTTTTAAAGAAGCTGAGACCATGTATGGACTGGCCGGTGATAAATCTGGACTGGCGGCAATCTATAACAATTTAGCAATTCTTTTTATGTTTCAGGGAGATTGGATTAGCAGTGAGCAATTCTTTATCAGAAGCTTAAATCTTGAAAAAGAGAATTACAATCTGAACGGAATGTCCGTCTGCTATAACAATCTTGGCGGTTTGATGGATGACAAAGGAGATAGGGAAAAATCACTATACTATCTGGAAGAAGCTTTGAAAATCCAGAAACTACTTAGCGAACCTTATAATATTACCAATATATATAACAATATCGGTGTAACCTGGATGGATTACAACCATTTCGATCAAGCGGAAACAGCACTGAAGAAATCACTGGAAACTGCTGTTAACTTCAACTTTTTTAAGAATATAATAGCCTCATTCAACAACCTCGGCGCTTTGTTTTTCAAGAAAGGTAACTGGAACCAAGCAATTGATTATTACGAACAAGCAATCAATAAATCCCAAGAGAATGATTTTACTGAAGGCTTGCTACGCTCTTACAACAATCTAGGTGAGTTGTATGAAAAACAAGGTGAATTAAACCTAGCCTATGACCTCTATTTTAAGGGACATGAAATGCTGTCTAGCGTAAGTGATGATTATATCAAAGCCGAGTTATATGGCAATATCGGTTCTGTTTTAACAAAGCTACACAGATTCAAAGAAGCCTATAGTTATCTTGTCGAAAGTTTCGATTATTTTAAGCTCATGAATGCCAAAGATAAGATTATCGAGGGGTGTCAGAAACAAGCATATTACTTTATATTAACTCGTAATTACGAGAGTGCAGATTATTATATTTCACAGTCCATTAGGTTAGCAGAAGAATTGAACCATCACTTTGAACTGGGAAGAGCTTATTACTTGAGGGCATTATTGGAGAGACGCAATCTCGAACAAGCAAAAACTCAACTCAATGAGGCAATCCGTCTCTTTGTAGAAACAAATAATAACTATGAATTATCTTTAGCCAATTACGAATTGGCAAGCGTGTTAAACGAACAAAAGGAATGGGAACAAGCATTGCAAATCCTCAAGAATAACAAGAGGATTATAGAGCAGTTTGGTTCAATTAAACTCCTGGAACAAAATGATATTCTGATCCAGAAAATCAGTCGTGACTATTCTACTGAGGTAAGTGATGCCAAGTATGAAGAGACTCTACTTAACCAGTTTTATGAAATAACAAAAAAACTAAATGTTATTACTGATCTCGATGTTTTGATAGAGCAGACCTTGTCATCTCTGGTTGATATTTCTGATGCTGATGGTGGAATTCTATGTCTCCATAACAATCCATCCATACCGGAATCATGGGATTACAAAGCATATCATGAATATACTCAGGATAATAAATCCTATGAAACGTTTATGGATCTTTGTCGTCAGGCGTGGGTGGACAATATCCTGATTAATCTTAAACAACCTCATTTTGCACCTGAATACAACAATATTCTAGTGTTTCCACTCGCCATGAGAAAGAATGCTCTGGGTGCGGTCCTGCTCTTTAGCAAACATGGTTCCCATTATTTTCCAGAAAGAGTAATCAATCTCCTCAGCGCTCTTTCGAATCAAGTAATAGTCATAATCGAAAATATCCGCACTGCCAATCTGGAAAAGACTCATGCCATCATCAGGGAGCAATTGAATGCAGGAAATATCTACTCTAATATTATTGGGCGCAGCCCGGCTATGCTTAAGATATTTGATATAATTGAAAAAATCAAAGATGCTCCTACAAGTGTTTTGTTGGATGGACCTAGCGGAACAGGAAAAGAACTGATCGCCAGAGCTTTACACTACAGCAGTAATAGAAGAAACAAAGCTTTTGTTGCTCAATATTGCGGCGCTTTGCCTGAAACTCTATTAGAAAGTGAGTTATTCGGGCATGTCAAAGGTTCTTTTACAGGCGCTGCATATGATAAAAAAGGCTTGTTTGAGATTGCAGACGGTGGGACATTCTTCCTTGATGAAATTGCTGATATTAGTTTATCAACTCAAACAAAACTACTGCGATTTTTACAGGAAGGTGAAATCAAACGTGTAGGTTCAACAAAAACTGAAAAAGTCAATGTAAGAGTAGTCTGTGCAACCAATGTTTCGTTGTTGGATAAAGTAAAACGAGGGGAATTCAGACTGGACCTATACTATCGTCTGAATGTAATAAAAATTGAAGTCCCACCACTGTCTAACAGACCTGGAGATATTCCCTTGCTGGCAATATTCTTCCTAGATAAATATAATAAACGGATGAATAAAAATGTATCAGGAATTACGGATGAAGCCATGAAATGCCTAGAAAAGTATGAATGGCCGGGTAATGTACGTCAACTAGAAAATGAGCTTGAAAGAGCTGTAACCTTGGTTGAAGACAACTCTTTTATAAAACCGACAGACTTTTCGGAAGAAGTCTTCCGTTATGCCGAAAACTCTCAAACCATCCGCTTGTTGAAGAAAAAAACCACTCTAAAGGAAGCAGTAGAAGACTTGGAAAGAAAGTTCATTCTTGATATCCTTAAAAGCACAAATTGGAATCAGACTGTAGCTTCCCGTGAACTTGGTCTTTCGAGGCAGGGCTTGATTAAGAAAATGAAAAAATATAATCTGGACAAAGATGATGAATCCTGAATCTGATTATTCTTTCAAATCATCTAATACAAATATGATTGTCCCGGTTTTCTCAATACTAGATTCCACAGACCTTGTTGTTATCGATACAGAAACAACGGGGTTGAATCCTGTTTCTGATGAGATAATTGAAATTGCAGCAATTAGATATACTAAGAATAACACAAAACAAGTATTTAACAGTTTTATCAAACCCAAACAACAAATTCCTCACTACATTGAGTATCTTACTAACATCAAACCTGAGCAACTGCAAACAGCCCCTGATGCTAAAACTGTTCTAACCGATCTAAAACACTTTATAAACGATGCAACCCTGGTGGGTCAAAATACCAGTTTTGATCTTGATTTTATCAATACTAAACTAATAGATTGTAAGAACTTACCTCTGTTAAATCAGTGGTGGGACACTGGAGAACTGGGCAGGATTTTCCTTCCCTTCACAATAAACCATAAACTTGCAACTTTATGCTCCGAATTTGGCATCGAAATTTAACAGGCACATCGGGCTATCCATGATGCTGAAGCAACAGGGGAACTTTTTTTCAAGCTAGTTGATTACATTGTTTTCAACCACAGCATGACTATCAATGCCAGGTTGATGGAATTGAGTCGCCAAGCACAATTAGACAGCCATTTAACCAAATTGCTGGAATTGATTGTAGGCTATCAAAGAAAGTACTCCCTGGTGGGCTCAAAGCAGAAAGTACCAAGTACAGCCAAACACAATGTCATTGAGCACAAATGTTTAGCTCCCAAGACTGTAAGCCAATCTGATCTGTTTTCTGATACTGGTGAGTTGAAACATAACTTTGATCGTTATGAGTATCGTGCAGGGCAATTGGATATGGCTCAAAGTGTTGAATCTGCATTTTCCAACAACGAATTCCTTATCGTTGAAGCTGGTACAGGAGTAGGAAAATCGTTTGCTTACCTTCTTCCCGCATTACAATTCTCCTATCTTAATAAACAAAAGATTGTTGTATCTACAAATACAAAGAACCTGCAAGAACAGCTTTTTCATAAAGATCTACCCATCCTCAAAAACATTCTGCAGATACCATATAAAGCAGTTCTTGTTAAGGGCAGAGAAAATTATATTTGTGAACGAAAGTGGGAAGAACTGCTGACAGAGCAAACCAAAGGCTTGTCATCTTATGAAGCTTCCTGCCTGCTGTTTCTACTCGTGTGGAAACTACAGACCAATACTGGTGATGTTACAGAAAATTCATCATTTGACCGCAACAGGTTTAACATAGTCTGGAGAAGACTCGCTTCAGACAGACATTATTGCGCCGGACGTAAATGCTCTCATTACAACAAATGCTATGTGATGAAACTTAGAAAAAATGTGGAAACATCAAACCTGGTTGTTATAAACCACTCGCTTTTATTAGCGGATTTGCAATCAAATCACTCCAGCCTTGGAGAATATCAGTATCTTGTTATTGATGAAGCGCACAACATTATGCAGACTGCTGCTCAGCAGTTGGGAATTGAGTTAAGTTATGCAGATGTGATAATTCAGCTCAATCAGATCAGCAAAATCTATAAAAAGAAAAACATCGCTTTTTTGGACCAACTGGATAAAGCTGTGAAAAAAAGTGTATTGCCTGAGACAACCAGAGAACACATTAGTTTCCTGATCCGCAATATTGAGGAGATTATAGAAACTAATCGGAAACAGCTGGTTGATTTCTTTGAATTCATTTCCGGAGAGTGTGAACAAAAGGGATCATTCGGCAAGCATAGAATTAAAGCACAAGCAGACATTCCAGATATGTATGATAAACTCAAACAGATTAGCGTTTTCTGGAAAGAGCTGCTTAAGCAATTGCATGCATTATCAAATCTTTTTTCAAGTGTAAATGCACAACAACTTCCTGGTTATGACATACTATTGGAGAGAATTCAGGGAATGGAGCAGAGAGCTTTGGAAACTGAAAGTGATATCCTTGACTTGCTAAATCCTGATTTTGAAAATTATGCTTGTTGGTTGGAAAACACTTTCAAATCAGAAAGAAATACTCCTTCATGTGTTTTATGTTACTCTCCCATAGAGGTTAATGAGCATCTGAACAATCTGGTATATAGAAGTATCCCGAGTATCATTTTCACATCTGCTACGATGGCTTTGCGTGATTCCTTTAAGTTCTATAAACATCAATCTGGCTTGGATCTGATCCAGGATAAAACACTTAAAGAAAAGGTAGTAGAGTCCCCTTTTGACTATAGAACTCAATCCCGACTCTATGTTGCTGGTTTTTTGCCTGAACCTGAGGAAGCAGATTTTTTTCAACCTCAAGCATTGGATTTGATTGATTTGATTATCAGCAGCACCCCTGTTGGAACTCTGAGCTTGTTTACATCATACAAGGACCTTGATGCTGCATATAACAAGCTAAACGATAAGCTATATCAGAAAAACAGACCTTTGTTTGCTCAAGGAAAGTGGAGTAGTAGAAGTGCTTTACTTGATGAGTTTAAGAAATACAATAATGCTGTCCTTCTCGGAACAAGTTCTTTTTGGGAAGGTGTTGACGTTCAGGGAGAATCCCTATCATTGTTGATACTTTTTAAATTGCCATTTCAAGTTCCTACAGAGCCAATTGTAGAAGCATATATTGAAAAACTCGATAATGAGAACAAAAACTCATTCATGCACTATATGCTCCCCAATGCATTACTCAGGTTGAGACAGGGATTTGGGCGCTTAATCAGAAGTAAAAGTGATAAGGGTGTTGTCATAATCATCGACCCCAGGGTTGCTACAAAGAAGTATGGACACTACTTTCAAGAAGTTCTGCCGGTATCTGGAATCGTTATTAATGATCCACTTCAGCTCCAAAGCAGCGTAATCGAATTTTTTAAACACAACCACTCCTTATATAGGCTTTGATATGATAGAATCCCAATCGAATATTGCTCATGAACTTGCTGCAATTGCAGGTTACTCCAATGTATTAACTGATACACCGATGTCTGATTATACAACTTTCAAAGTAGGCGGATGTGCAGATTATCTGGTTTTCCCTGAGAACACAAATGCATTAACATCCATAATACAATATTGTTTAGACAACAACCGACCTTGGTTCCTGCTTGGTAAGGGCTCTAATCTGGTTGTCAGTGACAAAGGCATGCGTTGTGTTGTGATTGCCACAAATAAACTAAATTCTTACAGTTTTGTAGGAAATACGGTAACAGCTGATTGTGGAGTAGATTTGATCAAACTTAGTAAAGCATCAGCTTCTACAAGTTTGTCAGGGCTTGAGTTTGCATGCGGTATTCCGGGCAGTGTTGGAGGGGCGGTTTTTATGAATGCCGGTGCGTATGAAGGAGATATCAGCCAGGTATTATTATCCAGTCAGGCATTAAGTATAGAGCAAAATGGTAATGGGCAGCTCCAGGCTGTCCCCATAGTCATATCTTCGCAGGAGCATAGGTTTTCTTATCGGCACAGCATATTTCAGGATAGACAGCTCATCCATATCAGCTCCACTTTTCAGCTTATAAAAAGAGATAAAAACCAGATACTTTCAAAAATTGATAAGCTTACAACTGCCAGAGAATCCAAACAACCACTTGAGCTTCCTAGTGCCGGCTCTGTTTTTCGCAGACCGGCTGGATATTTTGTTGGTAAATTAATAGAAGAATGCGGATTACGTGGTTATCGTCTGGGGGGTGCAGCTGTGTCAGAAAAACACTGTGGATTTATTGTAAATCTTGGAAATGCGACTGCCTCAGATATTAAGGCGTTGATTTCACATGTGCAGGATACAGTATTCAACAGATTTGGGGTTGAACTACAGACAGAAATCAGATTTGTTGGCGAAGAATGAAATCTTTAAAGTTGTCACCCTTCATCTATCCAGCTTCCTTTGCAATCCTTATGCTGCTGGTTTGGGATACTGTCACCTCAACCCAAATGACATTAACATGGATTCTCCCATCTCCTATGTCAATACTCAAAGTTTTTTATGATTATCCGGATTTATTGCTTTCCCACAGCTTGGTTACTATGGTAGAGACGATTATTGGTCTGACGCTGAGTATCATTATGGGTGTCATCCTTGCAGTGGGGATGAATAGCTTTACATTTGTCAGAAGAACGCTTTATCCATATATGATTATTA
>DAHVPA010000430.1 GCA_027318525.1 Candidatus Cloacimonadota bacterium
GGTATGTTCAGATTGTAGTCATTGGCAGCAATTTCATCCAGCGAGGCCACACGGGAGATACCTTCAACATCCTTAAAGTCCCGATACCAACCGTAGATACGCTCGACATGCTCAGGTAGCAGCTCGTTCTGGGCTCGTCCGGTCTTGAACTCTTTTGAGGCATCGAGAATGAGCACTTTATGCTTCTGATCTTCCGCCTTTTGCTGGCGGAACACCAGGATACAAGCAGCCAGCCCCGTACCATAGAAAAGATTAGGGCCGAGGCCGATCACCGCTTCAAGAAGATCCATGCCGAGGATCTTCTGGCGAATCTTGCCCTCTTTGCCCATCCGGAAGAGGGCTCCATGAGGCAGCACTACTGCCATGCGTCCCGTCTTAGGGTCCATGGAGCGAATCATGTGCTGCACCCAGGCGTAGTCACCGTTCTTGGCCGGTGGCATCCCAGCGAAGTTCCGACCAAAAGGATCACTAGACCACACCTCATCACCCCATTTCTCTAAGGAAAAAGGC
>DAHVPA010000431.1 GCA_027318525.1 Candidatus Cloacimonadota bacterium
CAGGACACTGGAAGAAGTGGGCAACATCTTCAACGTAACCCGTGAGCGCATCCGCCAGATTGAAGACAAAGCTCTGAAGAAACTGCGCCACCCGTCCCGTGCAGCTATTCTACAGCAGTTCCTGGATAACTTCCATGTAAAATAAAGGCTGTTATCTCTTGTTGAAAGACGGGGAGAAAGTTTCAAAGATATCGAACCGCTATCTGATTAAGATGGCGGTTTTTTCTTCTTTAGGCTAATTGTTCGGAGGGATCATCGAGGGGTTATCGAGGGCTTTCCCCACGATGACCCCTCGCAGCATTTATGATTCATTATATCTTTATGGCAAGATACAGAGCTAATTATTTGAGGTGCGAGATATCAAATCCCGGGATAAAGAGCTTCTTTTCCAGTTTGTCGGTCAGTTTGGAGACTATCCAGATTAATCCCAGATAAACTGCTCCGATCAGCAGGTATATCTGTAAATGGTAAAAGGTATCTGAGGCAAAGAATTTGGCTTG
>DAHVPA010000043.1 GCA_027318525.1 Candidatus Cloacimonadota bacterium
ACCTATCTTCTGCGACTCTTATAGAAAAGATTTCCTTGCCAATTTCAAACATGGATACTTTAAAGGGTTACCTACCATGAGAAGCCAGACCTTAAATATTATCTCTTCCCCGAATTTCCATCATAACAGCAATACGCTACCAATACGCTATCATTACGGTCAAATTCCGTAGTGATAGCGTATTGCTTTTGATGAAAGAGAGAATAATAAAATCAGGACTTGAGTTTGATGAGCAGTTCCAGGCAGAGGTTTGCCTGCATATTGGCAACGATGCCGACTCTGGGGGCTACCGGGCTGATGCCGGGTTGGAGTTCGCTGACGCCATCTCCGCAAAGGTAGATATTATCCAATTTGACGGTGCGGATGAGCTCGTTCCTGCCGTAGCCGGAAAGTCCGGATGCGCCGATTAACGGTTTATCGGGATATAGTTCCTGCCACGACTCTATCAGCATCTGTTTCTGGTCTGCCCCGTCAAAGGCTTCCATCAGAATATCGCAGGTCCAGAAGAAATCGGCAAAATTGCCGGGTGTTATTTTCTCATTGATAGCAACCACTTCGCAGTAAGGATTGATTTTGGCAAGGTTGTCACGCAGAGCTTCCACCTTGGGCTGGTCTGCCTGGTCGAGGAAGAACTGCTGGCGGTTCAGGTTTTCCAGGGTAACAATGTCAAAATCGGCGATGATGAGTTTGCCGATGCCGGCTCTTGCCAAAGAAACGGCAATATTGCTGCCCAGTCCACCCGCTCCGGCAATGCCAACAACAGCATTCTGCCAGACTTCCAGTTGGGCAGGGTCATGCCCGGAAAAGAGCTTCTGGTAAAGCGAACCAAGCTTTTCAATCATGCCTTTTTAACTCAATGCTGATGTTGCCGTTGGGGTCAATGCCTTTCAAATTGCTGATAAAGCCAAGGAGGACATCCCGGAGCAAGTTTTGTACAAAAGGAACGATAGTGACCGGCTTGCCGTCGATGCTGAGGATAAGTTGCTGCTGCTGGTCGGTAAGGCAATCGGAACGAGAGCGTTCTCCTTTTATTATTGCAGCCGCCAAGTCGTAACAAGTCATTCCGCACTGGCTGCAACATGCCGGGTCGCTATTGGGCAGCAGCTCAAAGACCTTCTCCAGAACAAGGTTTGTGAGTTTGTCAAGCTGGGTATTGACATCCAGCAAGGGTGGCTCCTGCCAGTCGGGAAATTGTCCCGCCAGTTTGCCGGAGATGGCAAAAACAGTGTCGTCATAAAGCTCTTCCAATTGCTCCAAACTTTCTGCACAAAGGATTTTGGGGACTGGGGCATCTTTCATGCCTTCGATAATCAGATAATCACAGTCCAGCAGAGCTGTTATCTCATTCAGGGCTAAGGGTTGGGGAAAGATTAATGCGCTGTCATGCAAGCCGCGGGCAAAGGTCATTTGTGCTCCTGCTTGGATGTGTTTCCAGGAGTTTTTACCCTCTGTATCAGCGCGGTAGGATTCGTTATGAATATCTTTTATAGTGGCGACCTTAAAACCTTTGGCGGAGAGAGATTTGATTAGTTCTGTAACAACTGTGGTCTTGCCCGTGTGATGGTATCCGATAACGGCAAAAGCTTTCATGATCAGCTTTCCTTTGTGTTAAGCAGTACTACGGCTGAAGCAGAGATGCCCTCACCCTTGCCGGAAATGCCCAAACCCTCTTCCGTAGTGGCTTTGACAGAGATATTATCGATATTTGTATCCAGGTCAGCTGCCAGATTGGTACGCATGGTATCTATGTATGAGCGCAGTTTCGGTGCCTGGGCACAAATGGTGCAGTCCAGATTGCCAATCTTCCAGCCTTCTGCTCTGACTTTGGACATCACTTTGGTCAGTAGAATCCGGCTGTTTATATCCTTATAGGCATTGTCATGATCGGGAAACCAACTGCCGATGTCACCCCAGGCTAAAGCTCCGAGTATGGCATCGATAATGGCGTGGATGAGCACATCGGCATCGCTGTGTCCGAGCAGTCCTTTATCAAAGGGGATTTCCACTCCGCCCAGGATCAGTTTCCTGCCCTCTACTAATCTGTGCACATCATAACCATAGCCAATGCGCATTATCAATCCACCGTTATTGATTTTGAGACGTTTTTGGGAACGTCAGGATGGACGCCATGGTCTGTCATGTTCAAGCGGTCAAGTTTGGTCATTTTGCGCACACTCATGCGCAGGGCAAGCATTTGCAGGACGATGGTTGCCGAAAAGCAGGTCATCAGGCTGTCACCGGTCTTGGGTAAAAAGATATAACCCCAGCCATAGTAAGCGCCTTCATTGGGATTGGTGCAGGCGTTTTTCATCAACTGGTCGTTTTCTTCTGCTATTACATAGGTATCGGCACCTCGAATCTTATGGGTATTAATCTGGGAAATGGTCAGGTTAACATCCCTTTCATCGGGACCTGTGATATAAAGCAGGGGATAATTGCGATAAAGTGGCTCATAGAAGTTATAGCTTTGCACGATTTCCTTAAAAAGGTCTGTAGCATCTTTGGAGAGGTTGAAGGGTAGATTGCGGCTGAACATGTAGGTCCCCAGCGATTTGATGATTTCTTTGGTCTCATGCCGGGATATGCCACGCTGATTGGCAAGTTCGTCAATTCTGTCTATGTTGTTGCTGAAGTCGCGCACCATACTGCGGATGTGCTTCATGCCAAAGACTGTGTTTTTACCCAGGATGGTATTGGGACCATGCTTAAATTCGCTGGCTTCCCTGCCTTCAGCATGGTTGAGGACAGTTTCCCTGATCTTGAGAGCTCCTTCCATTGCCACTCCGCTGATTTTGGTGGCAAGGATATGCAGGGACGGCTCCATATAGATTTTGGCTGCTACATTATCGATCGCGTCACGGGTGGTTTCCAGGGTTTCTTTGAGTAAAAGCGGGATATCATTGAGGGTTTTCCAGCGTTTTTGGATTTCTGTTTCCAAGCCGGGACAAATGTTCTCCCCTTGGTTGGCCGATCGCAGGTATTCCAGCTTCATTTCAGCTGTCTTGATTGCCAGATAATAAAACAGGGTGATCTGGTTCATAAAGCTTTTGGTCGCTGGCACAGCGATTTCAGGACCGCAGAGAATCGGGATGGCAACATCGCTCTTTTCCTGTCCCAGAGTGCTGTTCATATTGTTAACCAGAACCGCTTTCCTGATATCGAGATTTGCCTGGTCTATATCGTTAAAAATATCAATCAAGTCCTTGGTTTCGCCACTTTGGGAGACTCCGATAATCAGGTCATTGTCTTTGAGGCAGTTGGAGTATTCTCCGCGGAAATCACCCGGTAAAATGGGAATAATTTCAAAACGGGCAATTTCATTGAAGAAGAGGGCAGCTACTTTAGTGGCGTGGAAAGAAGTTCCGCAGGCAATTGTATAAGCGTTGCGGTTGTTGAGCATGGTGGTTTTGACCAGATCCAGGAAGTTTTCCACGCTGCGGTTGAATTCCTCCACATCTTCCTGCTCTGTCAGTGAATCCAGCGCTTTGGCAAGCAGCAGCTTGCGTTTATCAAATTCATGATTGAGCAGGTCGATATAGACGTTTTTCTCATTGGAGAAGAAGTATTTCTTCTCAAAGTCTTCCTTAACTACTTCATCGAAAATCTCTTTATATCTTGTCTGAATAAGCGTATAGAATTTATTGGCAGCCTGCGAGGTATTGAAGCCATCAAACAGCTTTTTCTTTGAATCAAAGGTATCAAGCGCTTGGATATCGTTGAGCAGAATGATAAAGTTTTCCCTCAGGTTTTCTTTTATAAGGAATTCCAGCATACGTTTGCCGGTATTGGAGCCACCCTGAAACAGCTTGATCAACTTCCCAGTCGATTCAGGCTGGGCATTGATTTCCTGTTCCATAAAGTAGTTAAATTCCGGCATCAGTTCCACATCCTCAGCTCTCAGTTTGGAATAGACCGGCTGGGTTTCTATCCTGTCCAGTATGGAATATGTCTCATCCGGCTGGTTCAAGCGTTTGAAGCGCAGATCTTTTTGTGCGTAGATTTGATACTTATCTGCGGTAAATTCGACAAATTCGCCTTCCCGCAAAGGCACCAGTTCTTTGGTAAAACGCAGGACTGCTGTCAGATCGGATGATGCCAAGGCAAATCTCTGTCCATCCAGGATTCCTATGCCAAAGTATAAGCTGCTTCCGGATTTGATTGCCCACATGGTTTCCGTTACAGGGTCAGTAATGACAGCGGCATAAGAGCCGATAATCTGTTCGGCAGCCTTGGCGATTGCCTGGCGCATGCAGTCCTTGCGCAGTTCAGGGTCTTCAGGATTGTCGCCGGTATCCATCATGATATCAAAATAGTGTTCCACAGCGTGCACCAGCATTTCTCCGTCGTTATCGGAGAGGACATGATGCCCCTGCTTCAGAAGGAATGACTTCAGTTCGCGTGTATTGGTGATATTGCCGTTGTGTGCACCATAGATGTGGCGTTTGCATTTAACTTCGTGAGGCTGGGCATTCACCTTATTGACATAGCCGAAGGTTGCCCACCGCACCTGACCGCAAAACAGCTTGCCGGTTTGTTTTTCGATACCCAAAGTCTTGACCAGAGTACTGGGTGCTCCCACATCCTTGAGCAAGACTATGTTTTTGCTGTCATCCTGGAAGATGGCTCCCGTGCTGTCATAACCGCGGTATTCCAATGCTCTGAGCAGCGTGGAAGCATATTGTCCGAGGTTGATTGTCACCTTGGCAAGGCTGAGTCCCAGCACTCCGCATCCGCATCCGAAAATGGGCACAGGCAGTGTCAGTTTCAATTGTCTAAGTTTCTGTAACAGATTCATCATGATTCACTCTTTACTGATTTAATTTATCGGGATTTCTGAGCAGTTGTTCTGCCAGCCAGAAATCGAATTGGTCGGTTATCTTCAGGTTGGGAGAAGCATCCGTGAGATAATGGATGCTGTAGCCATAGTGTTCCAGCAGGGCTGCATCATCAGTGGAATAATATTCTTCCATTTTAGCTCTGTGGTAGCATTTCATAAGGATATTAAAGTCAAAGACCTGGGGCGTATATACCTGGATCAGGATATCGCGCCGGATGGTATGGTCAACGATATCGTCTTTGACTGTCTTAATCGTGTGTTTCACCGGTGCGCTGGGTATGGCGGCGCCGTATTCTCTGCACATTTCCAGCAGTGAAGAAATCAAGCTTTCGGAGATAAATGGTCTGACACCGTCATGGATTAAAGCTATTCTGGTATCATTAGCGCAGAGCTTGAGCGCATTGAAGACAGAATCCTGCCTGTGGGATCCCCCTTCACACCAGCGTATCTGTTTACCGGTGCTGCACTGCGGGCAATATTCTTCCACCAGCCCGGGAAAGCCTTCCAAATCTTCTGCCGGCAATGTGATGATCAGTTCTGATATCTCCCGGTGCTTTAGGAAGGGCTCCATTGCCCGGATGATAAGAGGTTTGCCTTCCAATAGGCGGAACTGTTTTTTTACTTCTCCGGGAAGCCTCAGACCCATCCCGCCTGCAGTGATTATGGCTGCTGTCTTTAATCGTTCCATATGTAATATATACCTTTATGATTGCGTCTGGCAGCTATCTTATTCCGTTGAATCAGATGCTGCAGCAGCTTGCTGACTTCATTAACATGGATTTTCAGAGCTTTGGCGAGTTCCTGTTTGGTATATTCTTCCTGCTTTATCAGGATTATCAGTTCATCCAAAACGCTTTGCTCAGTTACTGTGATTTTTCCCTCTCTGCCTGTGCCGGCAATAATCTCCACCGGGATTTCGCTTTCTTCCTGCAGAATGGCGCGAATTTCCTCCAATGTAAGATAAGGAGCAGGCTCCACCCAATCCTCTGTTCCGGGTCTATCAAGCGAATTGAGCTGCACCCGGTCTGGTCTGATTTGCGCCACTGCCGAGCGGAGCAATTCAATCTCCTCAAGATGGTCGTTGATACCGGGGACGACAAAGATCTCCAGCCAGATTTGTCCCCTGAAAACCTGCCTAAGGCTAATCAAACCGCGAATGATGTCCTGTGCCGTAAGTTTTTCACAGGGTCGGTTTATCTGCTCAAAGACTTCTTCAGAAGCGGCATCCAGCGAGGGCAAAATCAAATCGCAGGGTTGAATTTCCGACAGCAGTTCCGGTTCATTGAGCAGCGTGCTGTTGGTAATAAGGGCAAGTTTATATTGGGGATAACGTGTTTTGATATAGCTGATAACGCTGCCGAGTTCGCTGTTCAGCGTAGGTTCACCGGCACCGGAAAACGTTATGTAATCAAGTTTGGGATTGATCTGCAGAAAATCATCCAGTTCTGCAGTGATTTCCGTCGCTTCGAAGTAGGCTTTGCGTTTCAGCGTCAGGTGTGTAGTGCGGCTGACTTCGCAGTAAACGCAATTCAGTGAACAGTATTTATATGGGACGACGTCCACGCCCAGGGAAATGCCCAGTCTGCGTGAGACCACCGGACCAAACAAATGTTTGTATTTCATATCGGAAGATTGCCGCCTAATCCTGCTGAGTAAAGCCCTTGGGGTTTAGAAGGTGGTGCCGAACTGCAGGTGCGGCTCCCAGGAACCTTCATCCAGGCTGTAGGCGTAATCAAAACCAATCAATCCCAGCGGACTGCGGATGCGGATTCCGGCTCCAATGCCTTTTTTAAAATCCAGGAAGTTGAAGTCACGCAGCTTATTATAGCTGTTGCCGGCGTCAAAAAAGCCCAGCGCCACGATTTGGTCGCTGCCCAAAGGATAGCCGAGTTCAGTGGAAAAAATGATTTCCCGGGTTCCGCCGCCGGTAGGTCCGATTGATCTGTCAGGATAGCCCCTGATTCCGTCTGCACCGGTTCCGCCCAGATAGAATTTTTCATCGGGTGGAACATCGCTGGAGCTGCCATAGGGTGAGATATAGCCAAAGCGCCATTTGGTTCGCAATGCCAGTTTATGCCAGGTTTCTATGAACCAGCTGACTTGAGCAATCTGCTTGAAATATTCAAAGTCACCGCCAAAAGCCCCGCCTGCCAGTTCAGAATACAGTGTGATTTGTGAACCCGTGGTCGGGAAGAAGATATTGTCTCTGGTATCGCGGCTCAGGGTAAGATTGATTGAACTGGTAATCTGTGTTCCCAGCGAATCCAGCTCTATCAGGTTGGCATTTTGGGAGGCATTGTTCAGAATGGCGTCCATATCTGTGATGCGGTATTTCTTGGCATAAAGGGAATAACCCAGCACAGCGCGAGACCTGTTGATCCAGGGCAAAGGCTGACCTGCGCGGATGGATGCGCCCTGGGTGAATATCTTGTAATAAAAGCTGCTCCAGGTCTTTTCAGTATGGTAGAGGTTAAAGCCGAGTAACATATCTGAGTCGTAAAAGTTGGGATTGGTAAAGTCGAATTCAAAATTCTGGGTGGAACCGCCAAACTCCCATTTTAACGAACTGGACCAGTTATTGCCCAAAAGTTTGTTTTCCGATACGCTCAGCGTTCCCACAAACTTGTCAGCCGAGTTGTAGCCGATACCGCCATTGGCTGTGCCGGCTGATTTATCCTGCACGATGACATTGAGGTCGATATCGCCGTTGTTGTTGATTTGGTTATAATCCAGTTTGATATCAGGTTCGAAGAAGCCAAGATTGTAGATATTCTGCTGGGATAGCAGGACCTGGGAATGCCTGAAATAATCGCCCGGAGCGATTTCCAGTTGCCTGCGGATGACTTTTTCCTTGGTGCGTCTGTTGCCGGCGATGTTGATTTGGCGGATTTTGGCGCGGGTGTTTTCTGTAATCTTGAGATTGATATTGAGCTGATCGCCGTCTTTGCTGTTTTCCGTATCTATGGTTACGTAAATATATCCTTCCTCATAATAGAGGGAATAGACTCTGCCCAGTTGGGCATTGAACTTCTCCTGGTCAAAAGGTTCACCAGCTTTGAGGGAGAACTTGGACAGCACGGTTTCTGTGGTGAACTGATTGTTGCCGCTCACGGTCAGAGCGCCAAACTTGTATTTGACACCTTCCTCCACACTGATGACCAGTTCCAGAGTCGTGGCATCCACCGGATTGAGGTGCCATTCTGCGATGCGGGCATCGATAAACCCGTTTTTCTGATAGAAACTGACGATATTGGTGAGGTCGGTCTCAAACTTTTCCTGTTCAAATCTGCCTGAACGCAGCAGTGAAGCTGTCTTTGTCTTCATGCGTTTACGCAGGGCTTTGTCATCCAGTTGTTCATTGCCGATAAAGGTGATGCTGCGGATGGAAACCCGTTTGCCTTCTTCACAACGGACTTCCAGGCTGACCCTGTTATTGGCGGCAGCTTGCTCTGTCACGCTGATACTGACATTCTGATAACCTTTGGAATAGTATTCTTTTTTCAGCTTGCGAATCAATTCTGCCTGCAATTGGGGAGACCAGTAGGAACCTTTGCGCAGAGTGACCAGTTCGTCGATTTTATCCATTTTCAGAGCTGAAAATCCCGTATAAGTCACATTATCAACGATGGGATATTCCTCCACAGTGATGATAATGTTGACTCCGGTGCGGTATGGCTCTGTCTCTAACTGCACGTTTTTGAACGTGGAAAGGTTGTTCAGCGTTTTGATTGATTTGGCTGCTTCTTCCGGGTCAAGCACATCTCCTGCCCGGAGCGAGATGGCGGATAGAATCAGAGAAGAATCTATATTCCGGTTTCCCGCCACGCGAATATCATAAATTACTTCGCCGGCTGCAAACAAGCTGGTGCAAATCGTCAGCAATAACGCTGCGGCTATTATCAGTCTGGACTTGAAAGGCATAATACCTCCACCTTTTCCTGCATTGCACAATCCTGAAAACTCAGAAATTAGTAAAGGTTTTTTTTAGTGCTCCGGTGGACATCGCTTTATCTAATCCAAAATCCTGCCCTGCCCGGATTCACATCTTCATCTTTTGCTGCGAGGGGTCATCGAGGGGTCTTCGTGGGGTTTGCCCTCGATAACCCCTCCGGGCAGGAATGGAAGATACAAAAAAGGCACGAAACCGGGTTCGTGCCTTGTTCTTGTATTAAAAAGCCTTATTTCATCAGCATCAGTTTGCGGCTCTTGACATTGGTTCCATTGGATAAACGGCAAAAATAGATGCCGCTGGCAACGGACAGATTGCTGTCGTCCTTACCGTCCCAGATCAGGCTATGGGTGCCGCTCTTATAGTTTTGGTCAGTAAGGGTGCGAATCTTTTGCCCTTTCAGGTTGTAGATTTCCAGCGCTACGGGGCTGTCAGTTCCGAGGGTAAATTTGATGGTGGTTTCGGGATTGAAGGGATTGGGATAATTGGGATGCAGTCTGGTGAAAGGCAGCGGCAGATTGGATTCCTCCGCATTGGGAGTAGCGCTGCCTGTGATGATGCGAAGGTTGTCAATGGTCCAGCCGGGGTCGGTCAGGTCCACTTCGTTGGATTGGTCAGTCAGTCTGAACCGCAGGTAGAGGCTTTGTCCGGTATATTGGGAAAGCGCGATATAGACGGGATGCCACTGGTCATATTTGCCTGAATTTATGTAGATGGCATGCCAGGAAAGAGTATCGGCTGAGACTTCCACCCGAACGCTGTCGTAAAATGCTTCTGTATATAAATGTTCGTCAAAGGTGAGCAGCGGATTGCCGGATGAGGGGATGGCTATCGGATTCTGGCTGCGAATCCAGACGTTGCAGTTCTGGTTATACCAGCCTCTGCCTCCCCAACTGTCGGTTAAAGCTCTTCCGCTTACAACCAGGTCAGGCTGGGCAACCCAAGCGCTGTTTTTTACCCAGTTTGCCAGTCCGCTGTCCCAGTTTTCGGAAAAAGGCACAGCTGCTTCGGTAAGAGTCAGGTTTAGCTGCACAGCCTGAGTGCCGGGTTCAAAATTCAGGGTCGCCAGATAAGGATAATATCCATCGGAGCTTACTTCTATTCTATGTTGTCCCTGATAGGAAGTGAGCGTGAAATCTCCATCTGTAAAAAGTGTATCATTTTCCAAGTCATAGAGCACGATTTTGGCAGGTATCAAATTGCCGCCGTTGCTGCTGCGCACTGAACCGTGGATTGTGACCTCAGGCAGGGGTTGCAGGGCAACGTCATATCGGGTCCAGGAATTGTTGATATTGGCATTATTGATGACATGCTCGGCATACCCTTTCTTGCGGTAACGCAGTGTGTAGGAGCCGTTGGACACAGGTCTCCAATAAGTTCCGTCGGCTGGATTGGACCGGCGGGGATAGAACCAGGGAGCGTGTTTTTCCGGTATCATAATTTCAGCTTCGAGGGGCAGTCCGGTCACTGCATCAGTGATAATACCGCGCAGCATGGAGTTGGAAGGAACTGCGGAAGAAATAGGCAGAGCACGGTTTAACATCCATTTGACGCCGTCTGTGTTCTGCTGGATAATATAAGCGACTTCGGTGGAATCAGGAGTCTGCAGCTCAAGGGTGCCGCATTCGATAACCAGACAAATGGTTCCGAATTTGGCATACATCCAGTCGTTAAGACCGCCTTTGCGTCCCTGTCCGGCGGAAGGTTCATAGTTTCCGCCGCCCACTTTCTGAATCTGTGCCGCCACACCTTCACCTATCTGTTGTCCAAGCAGCAAATCAGGGGCAGGACGGGTCAGTGCCCAATTCAGCGGGTAAAAGACTTTTTCCGAAAGATTGCCGGTGCGGGAGGAATGCCAGACAATGCACATAACAGGACGCTGCTGTTCGCAGAAATTGGCGAAAGCCTGGGTTTCGCTTTCGGACATGGGGGCAGGACCCCTGTAATAATCATAAACTTCCTGGATTCCGGGTTGCAGGAGGGTATCGCCATGGCACCAGTTGATATCAAAGTTACGGTTGATGTCCACTCCATCCGGGTCATAGCCCACCCTGGGGTCTATGTCAAGGACTCCGTTGTTGTTGGCATCCCTTTTATTCTTACGCCAGGAAACATCCTGATTGGTGGTGACCATATTGTGCCCTTCGGGATTAAGAGTCGGGATGAACCACATCTCCAGTTGTGCCAGCCAGTTTCCGTAAGGTGTTGTTGCACCATTTTGCAGAATTTCCCAGATGTTGGAAAGAGTGGTTTCCACGCCCAGAACTTCCTCTGCATGAACCTGACCGATAAAGACGACGGCAGGCTCAAAGTCATCGTTATTTACATTGTTGGAGACCTTTAGGGCATAGATCGGGATGTGGTCAACCTGGGATTGTCCAATGGTGTAAATTCTTGCTTTGGTGGGATATTGGCTTTGAATCTGCTGCAATTCGGCATAGACTTCATCGTAAGTATGATAAAGCTCGGGCAGGGGATCAAGGGCATAAGCCAAAGTTCCCAGCAGTAGTATCAGGCAAATCATCAGGAAGTGTCTTTTCATCGTTTCTCCATATTTCTCTTGGGACATTCTTCATTGCTTGTGGTGCAATTTTTACTCCATATTACAAAATGTTTTAAGCGGCAAAACAGTCAACAGAATCTTGGTTATGGCAGGTCAAAGCAGAT
>DAHVPA010000044.1 GCA_027318525.1 Candidatus Cloacimonadota bacterium
CTGCTTTACCGAATTTACAGCAAAACTTACTCAAAACCAGCATAATGCAAGCAGACAAATACCTTATTTTAATAGCGAAACCTCTTTTGGCTCCCTTTTGCCGAAGTATATCAAAAGCATTACAAAAGTATATCAAATGTATATTAAAAGTATTTAAGTATACATTTAAAGTATATTAGTATAACATTTGATATATATTTGTAATAGATTGGTTAAAGGGAGCTTGATTAGATCAGATAGTAGGAAGTTATGGTATTGGATATATTCCAGTAGGGTAATAAGTTGTTTTTTTTAAGAATGGAGGTAATTGATATTGGGCATTGTGAGGAGTAACCTGTTTATGAATGACAGGAGGTTAAAACAGAGAGCGGCATCCGAGTATCGCTTATGAAACTGATTTGACTTGACATAATTATACATTGAAAATCATAGAAAGATAGAAAAATATGCTTTAAGGGTTTGTTATGATTATTGACCATAGATATGAAGTAATAGAAAGCTTCGGTTCCGGCGCTTGGAGCAATGTCTATAAAGTTAAGGATATCCGCAGTAATAATCTTTTCACGATAAAGCTGTTTCAATATCTGTCATCAGCTGATTTCTACTCCAGAATGCGAGCTGAAGACATGCACCACATCACGAAAATAAGTCATCCCAATCTGTCAAAGATAGTGGATTTTGGGCATGTGGGAGACCATATCTATACTTTGGCGGAATATTATGATGGCATTTCCCTTGCCAATTTCAAGTTCCGCAAGTCACAACTCCGGCTTTTATATGACATAATAATCCAGATTACTTATGCCCTGGATGAATTGCATGAGCAGGATATCATCCACAAAGACCTAAAACCTGAAAACGTGCTCTACAAAATTGAAAAGAACAAGGTCGAGCTGAAAGTAATAGACTTTGGATTTAATAAAACTGATTCGATAAACAACCCTCAAAGCATCACCGGCTCGTTGCCATACATAGCACCCGAAGTCTTTTCCAATGGGACATATTCCCGTAAGAGCGATTACTATTCTCTGGGAGTGCTGTTGTATAGAATCACTACGGGCAGTTTACCTTTTACTGTCGAGCAGGTTAATTCGCTTACGACCGGGATGCAGCAGTATTTTATTCCCAAGTTCCCATCAGAATTAAATCCGGATATCCCGCCTGCATTGGAAAAGTTTATACTGAGGTGTCTGGAACGGCATCCGGACAATCGATTTGATTCAGCTGACGATATTATCAATTACGTAAATCGAATCCAGGATGTAGACTATCCTTATTCACATCAATGGACAATGCTAAACAGATTACAAAATAATGATTACATCTCAAGGCAAAATCTTAGCCATCAATTGCTGGAATACCTCGATAGTATGGAGAATAGCAATGGGAAACTGGTTTCCCTGCTTGGCAGCGAAGGCATGGGTAAAGACAGCATCGTGTCGCTCTTTCGTTACCATTTGCTGACTGGAAAGTTTTTTTTGTTTGATTACAATTGCACCAAAACAGACCACGAGCCTTTTTTCGCGCTTATTAAAGAGTTTACTCAATCTATGAGCAAGGATGTTTTGGAGCGATATGAAGAATTGAAAGCGATCTCTGAGAAGTTCAGCAAATATCTTTATACTTCACCTCAGGAAGCCAAGAAGATTACGCAAAATCAGGAAGAATTACGCACAGATTTCCAATCTGTGAGAAATCTCCTTGTTGAGCTCTCCAAAGAAAAACCAATAATCTTTATAGTGAGGAACGCTCATTTCATTCATAAGCATACTATTGATTTCATCAATTATATCTCATCGACCCTGATTGAAAATAGGATAATGATACTCCTGTCCTTTAATGATTACCAGAAAATCCGCCAGATACAACACACAATCGTAATACAGGTTCCGGCTCTGACTGCTCAGGAATCTAAAGATTATCTTGAAAAGCTGCTCAATACCAGAATCAGCAAAGAAAATAGTGATAAACTTTGGAAATTATCAGCCGGAAACCCTTATTTTATGCGTGAAATCCTGATCGATCTCGTGCAAAAGAAAAAAATGGTAATTGATCCGGAACCAAGATTTACAGCTGAAACTAGCGACCTGAAACTACCAAGGAAATTAATCATAAATGCCATTTCCAGAATCTCTCATGTCAAGCATGAGTATGGGGATTTCATGCGTTTGCTTTCTGTGGTCGGTCCTCCATTAACATATGAGATAATCAGTCAGGTCCTTGGCTTGAATGAAAGAGAGCTCTATGAATTCCTGGATGAAGCACTGTTTAATGAAATACTTGTTAAAAAAGGTAACACGCTATCTTTTAATTATCAGGAAGTAAAAGAAAACCTGGTTAATGAACTAGATCCTTCAACGCAAAAGAAAGTTTCAGATGCAGTCATTTCTTTCTTTACTGATAAACGGATAACAGATGTAGAAACTTGCCAGGGACTAATATATAACTCCCTGCTCAGCGACAACCTGACAGCGCAAAGAGTATATTCGATAGAACTGCTAAGGCTTTTTGAAGACATCAATGACCAAAAGCGTTCATTGGAGACAATCTACAACATTTTGAAGATTGATTTCAAGATGCTCAAACGACTGCCTAAAAGTGAATTATTAAAAGATTTATCCAGTCTCCAAGATAAACTGGAGATTACAGGAATGGTAAACATCCCGGACGACATCATCCAGAACATAAAGAAGATAGATGATGTCTTTGAAAAGCACTTTCTACTGGGCACAGTCTTTTATCTACAAGGCAAAATCAAACAAGCGAAAACCAGCTTCACAAAAGCGATGAAATTGGCAGTAACCGGAAAAAACAAAATACTGGCGTGGTTTTACTTTATCCAGATTTATTCCCAGACAGATGTGGATAAAATGCATGAGTATTTAAACAATCTATCCGTCCAAACCCTTCCGGCAGAATTCAAGATATCATACTATGACAGGCTTGCTCTCTATTATAAACTTAAAGGAGATGTCTACAAATCCATCCAAATCTCTGAGGACTTTATCTCGGAATTACCTTCCTCGCAAGATTACCGTATCCTACTTAAAATGGCTTCACTTCATAACAATTTGGGAGTAAGTTATAGCTCCATAAAAAACATTGAAGAGGCTCAGTCACATTTCAATATCGCTCTTTCAATCTGGAAAAGATTTAACATCAACAGACACCTGGCACTGATTTATAACAACCTCGCAGATCTTTATCTCAAACAGGGGATTACTACAACTTCAATTTCATATTCTCAAAAAGGATTTGAGATGGCTAAGGAATTGGGACTGAAAATCATTATGTCATTAGCTCAGCTCAATCTTGGAGAAGCTTATATCAAAACTGGCGAATTCCAGCAATCAGAGTATTGCTTGAACCAAGCTCGAGAACTATTGAAAGAAGTAAACAGTGATAGATTTCAGGCATCCATCACATATAATTTGGCATTGGCGAAAAGTAAGATAAAAGGATTTAAGTATTACCACTCATTTATAGAAAAACAAGAGCCGGACTTGATCAAAGGTGTTATCAAAGAGTTAAACCCTTTGGTAAAAACTTATCTATATTATCTGTATGAACTGGGTCATGTGACAAAACTGGAAAGAATTATCAGAAAAAATGCCCATATCAATTATCATGAGATTCACGAGGATGAATTCTATTTCAATACCTTAAGTTTGATAGCAATGCTTAAAAAAGATTATACTCAAGCTTTGGATTATCTGAAGTCAGCAGAAAAATATGCTGGTGCAGTTAACAACCACTATGCACTAACTGTGTTTCATGTTTCAGAGATAGAATGTTATATCGGATTAAAACAATACGAGAAGGCGGATGAACTGATTGACATGGCATCGGAAATAGCTGAGAAGTATAAATACAAGTATTGGGAATTGACACTGCGGTATTTGAAGATGCATATCCTATTAGCAGAGCCGGAATATCCTGTCCGGTTAGTATTGAGAGAACTTAACGAATTGGAAGAGGAGTCCAAATCCAGGGAGTATTTTCTTCTCAGAACCAAGATACTGCTACTTAAGATTAAAACTCTGATTACTTACAGAGCTGAAACTGAAGCAACTGAACAACTTAATCTTTACCATAGATATGTAATAGAGAATTCTTCAGGAATCCCGGATGAAGATAAAAAGCACTATCTGAGTGAAGTGTATCAAAATAAAAAAACAATTAGTGACCTTAACACAGATAACATAGCAATAAGATATCCATACATCAAGTCCAATTGGCTTGACTTGCAGTACAACCTTATGAGCATTAAAAATACTGACAGAGTCAAGTTTTTCATAGAAAAAGGTATCAAAGATCTGTTTGCTCCCTGGCATTATAAGATAATGCTCTATGGTAATACCAGAAACACTTATGAGATGTTTATAGGAGATATCTCCAAAGCCGACTTTTTGATTACTTCAGATGTCTTTAACGACATTGAGAAAGCTTTTCAGGAAGACACTGTGTCGCTGTTAAAATCAGAGTCCTCGCATATAATGATAGTTCCCTTACAAATCAAGTATCATAAAATTGGATTTTTGATCATAGCTGATAAAAACGAACTGGACTATACTAAATTCGAGCTTAGCCTGGTTAAGTCAGTAAAGACACATCTTACTAATCTTATCATCCGCATCCAAGATTATGCTGAAGTATCAGAAAAAGTCAATTTAATGAATAAACTGATGTCACTGACCCATTCTCTAATAAAAATAATGGATATTAGAACTCTGGAAAACGAGATTGTCTCAGCAGGAATAGATATGACTGGGAGTTCGCGAGGTTTTCTGATAAAAAGAGAAGAAGATGGAAATTATACCTATCAAGTTGCCCTTGATGATAAAAAAGCACCACTTCCTGCTAATGCAGTAATCAGTAAAACAGTATTGATGGATTGTCAGCAAAGTAAAAATATGGTCTTTACATACAATGCTGTAGAAGATAATCGTTACAAGAATTCAATCAGTGTTCAGGATTATAAATTCCATTCAATCTTTTGTGCACCTATAATTGTTAGTGATTCAATCTATGGACTCATCTATCTTGATAACTTTCTGGATAATTCCAAACCTATGAACCTCAACTCAGAAATCATAACTCTGTTAATCGATCAGATTTGTGTTGCCATCAAAAATGCCCTGCAATACAATTCCATTTTGCAAAGCAGTCAGGAATTGCAGTCTCTAGAGCTGCTCAAAGATGAATTTATGGCAATCATCTCTCATGAATTAAACACGCCTTTGACAACCTTACAGGGTTATGTGTCCAGATTAAAACGTAATTTATTCGCTGATGAAGAAGAACGCAATGATATAATGATAAGGATTGAAAATAGCATAAAAAAACTGATTCTGACCACAAATGACATCATTACCATGAACAACTACAACTTAAAGAAAGAACTCCCGAAAGTACCTTTAAACATCGCAGATATTATTAATCTGATTAAACACGAGATCGAGATTGTCTCAAGACATAGAAACATGATAATAAAAGAAGAAGCTACTACCGATTTACCATTGCTGGAAGGAAACTGGGAAGCACTGCATCTGATGATTTATAACATTGTGCTGAATGCTATAAGATTTACTAATGACTTTGGGACGATTAATATCGGAGTAAGGAAGTCTGCTTTCCAGGAAGAGAAGATAAATAATCGTGAGACCCTGGTTATTTACGTTCAAGACAATGGTATAGGTATACCTGCTTCACAGATTAAAAATGTATTCAGAAAGTTCTATGAAGTGAATGAGATTTATGCCCATAAGTCTGGAACTGTAGAATATCGCTCCAGCGGTCTTGGACTTGGATTATCAACTTCGAAGAGAATTGCTGAATTACATCAAGGCAAAATCTGGATCAAAAGCAAAGAAAATGAGGGAACAACAGTCTTTATCAGTCTTCCTATCAAGGACACTAAAGAGAGAAAACAAAAATGAAACACCATGCATCAGTCATTAGAACCATAGTAGTAATTGTGCTTATGTTTGCTTCTTTATTTAGCCTTTGGGCGGTTTCCAAAGAAGAGAATGATCTGGTTTTCATTATCAGTCTCTACGAGCACAAACAATATGATTTGGCGAAAAAGCAGATTGCCCTATTTGAGATTGAACATCAAAATTCAAACAAACTGAAAGACGTTATTTTCATCAAAGCCAATATTGCTTTGTTTAAAGACAATAAATCATATGCAGATAGTTTATATACCCTTTTGTTAAATGAACAATTAGACAATGAAATGCTTATTGAAATACTAATTAATAAAGCCCGGATAAAATTTGAGTCGAAAGACTATGTGTCTTCATCAAGTCTTTTATCCAGAGCAGAATTATTAGCTCTGGATTCAGAAAACAAGTTTAGGATTTACCTGCTCAAAGGTCAAATTCAATCTGAGCTGATGGATTATACATCCGCTACAACTTGCTTTGAAAAAGCTCTTGCCATTTATGATGATGATGTCAATGCTTTAAATGGGCTGTTAAATGCTTATCTTTTTATGGGTGAGATAATCCAAGCTCGCAATTTAATCGACGAATTGTTACCGAAAACGCATAGTCAACAGAAACTTATTCCAGTAATCAATACCTGGATTGACTTTCTGACATCTTTGGAAGATTTTGAGCTGGCAAAAGAATACTTGAACAGAATGAAGACAGAGACTGGATATTTGGATGAGTCGGTAACCATCAGGGCAGCCAGACTGAATTATCTGATGAGAAACCATACAACTGCTGAAGAACTTTTGTTACAATGTTCCAATTATGTAAATTACAGTCGTTACCTTTTAGGACTGATTACTCTTGAGAAAGGATTTACGGAAAGCGCAGATTCTATATTTGCCGAGCTTTCAAAAACGACTGGACTTGATAAACCAGACTATCCTGAACCAGGGACTGATATCAAGATAAAAAGCTGGCTGGAAAGAATAAAGATTCTATTCAATGAAGATAAAGCTGCTGCCTTGTCATTGATAGCGAATTACCTTCAATCACAAATCCAACCTTTTAAAGACTCCTATATACTATATATCTACGGAACATTGTTGTTCCAAAGTGGGAATTACCAGGAAGCAATATCAACACTATTGAAAGTTAAGCAACAACCTATGTCGCCCCAGATTGACCACAATGTTCAAATTATGCTGGCAGATATCTGGTTTGCAGCAAAAGTCAAAGATAATGCCAGATTCGAATACAACAGCTATTTAAATCGATATCCTCAAGGAAAATTTGTTAACCATGCTAGATTTAATCTGGCAATGATTATGTTTGAAGAAAGAAAGTATAATGAAGCAACCTTGCTTCTGCAATCAATCCGCAAGGACTCCAGCGATAGGGCAATGCTCAATAAAGCTTTGTATATGCTTGCCGAGATATCATTTTTCACATCTGATTATAACAAAGCAATAGAGCAATACGCAGATGTAGAGTCTCTATATGTTCCACTCAACAACCTTAAATTCAAGATTTCGCAGTCTTATTTCTTCCTTGAAGACTATCACAATGCAGCAGGTTATCTCATTGGTTTGGAACCTGATGCAGAAAGCATGTTTCCAGTAACAATGCTGGATGCTAACATCCAGTTTAATTTAGGCAACTATGAAATTGCTCTGCAGAAGTATCAAACTGCATTACCTTTTGCTAAGGATAATGCAGATAGGGATGAGGCAAATAGTTTTATCGCCCTTACGCTTTACCGGTTAAGACGTTTTGATGAAGCTTCCAAAATATATCTGATGCTTTCATCAGAAAGGGAAACACCTCAATCTTACTTGATAATGGCAGCAAAGGCGACCTATCATGCCGGTGATCTGCAGCAAGCTTTGGGCTTGTTCCTTGAATTCATCGAACTTCATCCCGAAAGCGATTATATGAATAATGTCCTGGCAAACACTGCAGCCATATATTATAATCTCGCAGACTATCCCAGAGCCACTGAGATTTGGCTCAGTCTGCTGAAGCGTTATCAATCATATCAATCTTTCGGTAGTGATGACCAGTTAATACTATCAGGATTGTTTTCAGGTATGCAGTGGTGTCTCAAGCAAAATCATGATCAGCAAGTACTGGATGAATTAAATAATATGATCGACGCCTTTCAATCAGATTACATCAAGTTTGAGCTGCAATATCTCCTGCTAAAGGCATATTATGGTAATGAACAATGGAGTGATATCATCCAAATGGCAGATGATCTGAGAGCTGAATTTCCTCAAAAGGAAAATAATGAGATTCGGAAAATTGTAGCAACATCCTTGGCAGAATTACAACAACCTCAGCAAGCAGATAGCGTCTATCAGCAAATATTCCAGATTGAACCAACGGCTGACATCCTGACTGAGTGGGCAGAACTGGATTTGAAAGCCGGTAAGTCTGAAGATGCACTGACCAAACTGGATAGAGCTATGCAGTTGGAACCTTTTGCTCCGAGATTCCTGAAATTATTAGATACTTCCTATCAGTTTTTACCTGATAGTCTGAGTTCATATTGGAATCGATGGACGGTTGCCCTGGATTCTATTCCAGACCGTGCCAGTTTCATCTGGTTAAAATGGAATTATGACCAGAAACGCTGGGAAAATGCAGCAGATATTGCCAGCTCCTTACTGTTAAATCCTGATTATCAGATTCGCTCCCAGTCCCAGCTCTTACTGGCAGAAAGTCTCTATCAGCAGCAGCTCTATTCAGATGCGATAACAGAATTATACCGGTATATTTATCTCTATCCTGAGAATCCGGAATACCAACTCCGGGCTAAAGTGTATATAATCCGCACTTATGCTGCTTCTGGACAAAAAGTAGAAGCGGCTGCAGTGTTGTCAGAAATCCGCCCAAACCTGGATGCAGGGCTTGCAAAAGACTTGGATGCATTGGTCAATCCCATAGTGGGGGAGTAAGTCATGGGAAGGTTTTTCATTGCTGCTGCTCTTGTTATGATTTGCTGCTCTCTGTATGCTGTTGAGGATTTACCTGATGTGGAAATCAGCGGTCCTTCCAGTTTGAAAAGCACCATGCAAGGAAGAAGCCTTGGCTATTCTGACTTAAGAATACCTGATGTCACTGATTCCCTGAGACCGATATTACCAGATTTGATTGATATCAAGAAGCCTAAAGAGAAACCTTGGAGGAATCTCATACATCTTTCCATGAATAATTTGCTGGATTATCGATTACACTATATGGGTGATAGATTTTTTAGCTCGCCTTTTGCCACATTCGCCAATCTTGAATATTTTTCCCCAACAAACCAATGGACACAGTTTACTGCAGAAGCTGGCGTGCAATACGGTGCAAGAAATATCGATACTGCCATTATCATCAAAAGAAATGATATCGAAACACCATATACATATGGCAATCATCATATTAACGCAATAAATCTAAACGCATACTTTAATAATATAAAGTTAACAACATATAAATCTTATATATATCTTAATAGTGAGTTGCTTCAGAGCGAATATAGATACGGTTCTCAAACAGCACCGGAAGAACGTTTATTCTTTTTCCACCAAGCCGGCATAAGCTCGGGACTTTCCAACAACCTGACTTTGCAGGCTGATGGCGTATATCTGGATCAAACACCTGCCATGGCTGTTAGTATAATAAGCAAAGACCAAGATATTGAAGTCAATGATGATGTATTCAGTAGTGTATCCTTGTATCTGACTGAAAACAGGATTTTTCCCGGCATCCATCTGAGTCGGAGATTCTTCTTCAATGGGGCAGGCTTCATCCAGATGTATCAGAAATCAGGCTGGGATTTTCATGATAATTATTCTGCACTTGTGAAACAACCTTGGCAGCAGCAAATGAGTAAAGGTATGATTTCCTTACGTCCAATCGATACCCATTTGTTGCTGAGCAACCGTTCACTACTAGTGGCTGATAATCCTATTGATATTATTCTAGATCTCAGCTTGCAGCTCAAACTTGATGAACCTTTGCTTACCATTACCGATGCAGCCTATCCTTTACCTGTTAATAAGCAATTTACTGTATTACAGAATAATGGTTTACTAAAAGTAGCTTATGGTTTGGGAAATTTCACGCTCTCACAATCTGCCTTTCTGCAGCAAGCCTGGCTTTCGGCATTGGGCAATAAAAAAGTCGCCTATGTGCCTTTGATAACTCTACGCACAGCATACAGTTACAGGAAGGATA
The DNA here is from genome assembly GCA_027318525.1 of Candidatus Cloacimonadota bacterium. Classification (GTDB taxonomy): domain Bacteria; phylum Cloacimonadota; class Cloacimonadia; order Cloacimonadales; family Cloacimonadaceae; genus UBA5614. Next base: position 10,164 of record DAHVPA010000044.1, read on the forward strand.
AGCTCAAGGCATCTGCTTTATTGGAGCAGTTTCTGAACACGAGGGATGAAAATGGGAATAGTCTTAGGGAAGCGATAGAATTAAGTGCTGCATTGGAATATGATGTTTTTGAGCAACTTACTCTGCAGCTAAGAGTTAACAATATCCTGGACAAGGGAAGGATTATTCACACCGCCATACCGGTGGCACCTGCTTCTGTATGTGCCGGAATCAGTTATAGATTCTAAGTTTATTCCTTTTCTGTTAAAAAATGTCTTGCGCCCTTCCAACGTTTATGCAGCCAAAACCATTGGTCAGGATATTGTTGTATCTTATCTTCCAAGGCTTGGTTCATCTGCTTTAGCAACAGAATAACATTTTCTTCTGTATCTGCCATTCCGGCAGGGTCTATCATTGCTTCAAACCTGAAGGTCAGTGTGTCATCAGGATTACGGATGACAAATCCCGGGACGATTGGAATCTGGTGCCGCAGGGCAATTTTGGCAGTTCCTTTCCAATTGGAGGCAGGCTTGCCCAGAAAATCTATCAGAATCCCTCGTTTACCGGCGTCCTGGTCGATTAAAATGCCGATTAAGTCATTATGCCCTGTATGAGTTAAAACTCCTCTGAGCGCGTTTTTCATGTCGATAATGGAACCGCCCTGGTTTTCCCTGATTGCGTTAGTATAGGCATCAAAGAGGTGATTTCGTTGCTTCTTGGTAATCATGGCGAGACCAAAACCCTCCATCGGAAGTACCCGGCAGGGAGCTTCCCAGTCTCCAAAATGTCCGGTTATCAGAAGCACTCCTTTGTTTCTGGCTAAAGCCTGTGTGGCATATTCTTTGTTTTCAAAGTTTGACATGGCATATAGCTTGGTGTCATCCGTAAGATACACAGATACAACATTGAGCGCCAGATTGCGGTAAACTCTGCGGATTATTTGTTTCCGTTCTAAATCGTTAAGTTGCGGCATTGTTTCTGCCAATTGTTGTTCTGCCAGTCTGCGTCTGACACCAAGGCGGTAACCCAGCACATCAAAAAGCGTTATCATGATACTTTTAGACCAGTTATAGGGGAGTAAATGCAAAACTCCTATTGCAGACCGAAAGGGGATGTATTCCAGCCAGTTTTTGATTTTTCTGCTCATTTTCATGTATATGCTTCTATTTGCTCTCCGACTTTTGTCAATCAAAATCAGACGGTCTGCTTTTCTTGATTATCTTGCAACTTAACTCAGCCTAAAGGTATTGAGAGGGTTTTCAGAGACTAAGTCTCAGAAAAGTCTCTGGAAACTCTCTGCAACGATTAT